>NZ_JBSFHA010000045.1:0-85772 GCF_053596855.1 Streptomyces sp. NPDC001617 | reverse complement strand
GGCCACGATCCGGTCCGGGTGCAGGGTGTCGTCGACGGCGAACCCCTCGCGCAGGAACTCCGGGTTCCAGGCCATCACCGCGATGTCCATCGCGGTGCGCTGCCGGCTCTGTGACGAAGGCGGCATCCCGGGTCAGAACGAGGAGACCCTGAGGAGGCGTTCCTTCACAGCGTCCCCGTCCTGCGACGGCCAGATCCAGTCGAGGCTGCCCGCCGCCTGCAGAGCCGCCTTGACGGCCGCGGGCGACGCGGTGGGGTGGGTGGCCCGGTACAGGGCCGCGCCACCCGCCACATGCGGAGTGGCCATGGAGGTGCCGGACATGGTTGCGTAGCCGCCGCCCAGGTAGGTCGAGCGGATGCAGACGCCCGGAGCGATCAGGTCCACGTCCGGGCCGTAGTTGGAGAAGTCGGCGAACGTGTCGTCCTGGTCGGCGCGGCAGGTCGGCTGACCCAGGCCACCGGGCTTCCCGTCGAAGTCCGCCAGGGCGCTGACGGTGATCACTTCGTCGTATGCGGCAGGCACGGTGTTCGCGGCGTTGGCGTGGGAGTTGCCCGCTGCCACGGCATAGGTGACGCCTCTGGCGACCGACGCGCAGATCGCCTGGTGCATGGCGTCGCCGTTGGTCCTGCCGCAGTTGCGGTCGTCGGTGCCGACACCCCCCAGGCTCATGTTGGCGACGTCGATCTGGTCGGCGTGCTGGGTGACGTAGTCGATGCCGCAGATGACGCTCGACGAGGTTCCGGAGCCGGAGGGGCTGAGCACCTGCACCGGCCACAGCCGTACGCCCGGCGCCACCCCGACGACCCCGGTGCTGTTGTCCAGGGCGCCGATAGTGCCGGCCACATGGGTGCCGTGGCCGTTCTGGTCCTGCGGCGGCAGGCTGGGCATCCAGCAGTTCTTCTCTCCGGCCTTGTACACGTTGAGGTCCGGATGGCTCAGGTCGATACCGGTGTCGATGACCGCGACGTCCGCGTTGACCCGGGTGTCCACACCGTTGATGGCGGCGGTGGGGCTGCGGTCGGCGTCGACCCGGTCCACGCCGGTCGGAACCGACTGGGCCGACGCGTGGACCCATTGGTCCTGCTGCACCGACTGCACGTCAGGGTCCTTGGCGACTTGGGCCGCGGTGTGCGCGCTCATCACCGCCGCGTAGCCCTGGAGGGCATAGCGATAGACCTGGTGGACCACGGCACCCATGGCGGAGGCACGCTCGACGGCCGCCTTCGCGTCCGCCTTCCTGCCGGCGGTGCTTTCCTTGAGGGTCACGATGTAGTGGCCGGGAATCCTGCCTGCCTTGGCGGGTGCCGCGGCCGCGGGCGGGGAGGCCGCCGCGGGCGACGCGGCGACGGCGTACGGCGCACCAGCCGCAAGCGTGAGCGTGAGGACGGTCACGCCAATGATTCTGGGCATCCCTAACCTTTCTCGGAAGAGTTGGGGCAGCGAACAGATTCATCTGTTTTGCATCAGATGTCCTTTTCGCTGGCCCATCTAGAGCTAGCAGCTCCACGGCGTCGGGTGGCGCCCCGCATTCGGCGATGCGGAATTCTCCGACCGCCTGTCAGCCATGTGGCCTCACCGGGCCGCTGACGGCGCGTCCTCAGGGTGCGCCGACGGAATTCCTGGAGGTCGAGCAGTCACGGTGCCGGGGCATGACCTTGCGCGGCGGCCGGGTCAGCGTGATCTGGCGTACCAGTTGATGGAAGCAGGTCAGTGCCGCGATCGCCGGGAGTGCCGCCGTGGCAGCGTGCGGAAAGGTTCTCGGCGCCTCGACGACGCACAGCGCCACGGCCACGGCGGAGAAGAACGTCACGGCGCACCATGAGTGCATGGCGCGTCGCCGATGGAGAGCGGCTCGCAGGATCGACAGGGACGCGACCATCCATGGCCCGTAGATCAGCAACGGCCACCAGCTGCTCCCACCGGAGCCGGCAGGGGTACCCATCGCCACCTCGGACAACGGGTCGTAGGCGACCATCCCGCCGAAGACACTGACCATGGCCACGATGACGCTTGCCACGGCGGCCACCAGGAAGCTGGTGGTCCGCAACAACGACAGACCCTCTTGGCGTTCATGGACCCGGCGGTGTCGTGAGGGACGCTGGGGCACGACCGCGGCCCTCGCCATGGAGGCCGTCGCGGTGTCCGAGAGGAGGCGACCGGCATCCAGGTACGGCGCGGCCCAGCCCTCGTCCGTGCTGCCCGAACGCAGCAGATGAGCCAGTTCCTCGGCCGGGTCCCAGTGCTCTGGAACGTGCAGGTCGCCCGGGTTCAGTGACTCCCGGTCAGCCCCTGCCCGGGGAACGTGACGGGTCGAGTTCATCCACACGTCGTACAGGTTCTCGCCGACTGGGCCGCGGTGAGAGAAACCAGGTGACAGACCATCACGCACGGCTTCCCACCCGCTGCTTGCGCGTCTCGTACCCGTCATTGTCCGACAGATGGATGACATCGCCCTGGATCCGGCTCAGTGCCAGCAGGAGGTCTTTGAGCGGCACCGAGGAATACCTCAGCTCCACACGCTCACCGCCTCGCTGGAGAACAGCGAACGCCTCCGAGGCCGAGGACTCCGAAGCCGGCGTGAAAGTCCACTCCCCCAACTGCGATGTTAGGGCCCTCACACCGTCTGAATAATCTTCCGCAGGTGCTGTGCGGAGCTGCATGGTCGACATACCCCCCCAACGAACGCAATTGTGCGCCAGATGCGAGGCATCCGAGTGAGGCATGGGTGTTCGAGGTAAAGGAAGCGCACGCTGGACTGGTGAATTCTATTTCATCGGAAATAGTTTCTTTGCGGCGTACTTACAACGCTTAACACAATAAGCAGAATTATCGGCCCGTCATTCGCGGCCGATGTGCCGGCATCGGAGGCCCTGCGGCCACGCACCACGCCGGGCACTACCCGATCCGTACCGCCGCGGCGATACGTTCCACTGCGTCGTCGATCCGTGCCAGACACTCCTGCACCTGTGGAGGAGGCGCACCAAGAGGGTCTTCGACGTCGTCAGCCATGTGCGCCCCCGCGGCTCCCCGCCGAGCGGCCGCGCCCTGGACGAGAGCCGCGAACCGTGCGGCCGGGTCCACCACACCCAGGGCATCCTCTGCTCGCATCAGCCGGACGAATTCGCAGAGCGTGAAAGCCCGGGACAGCGCCCGTACGGGCGACAGCCGTACAACGGCCTCACGGTGCTCGGTCGCGGCCCCCAGTACCAGGTCAGAGCGCTCGACCAGCTTCCTGGTCAGCCGGTGGGATCCCGTCCCGGTGGGATCCGCGCCGCGGGTCAGAAGGAAGTGTTCGGCTGCGGCCGCCATGGGCGTACCGGGGACTGCCCGGGTTCCCGCGCTGCTCAGCCGGATCTCCTGCCCCGTCTCACCGAGCCGGTGCCTGAGCAGGCACTCGGCGAGAGGGGAACGGTAGAGATTGCCGGTGCACACGACGAGCACGCGGAATTCGGACACCGGAGCGCCGGAAGGCGAGAGACGATCGGATGCGACGTTGTTTGACACAGCGTCAGTATTCACGTGTACATCACGCCGGCCGGGATGATCCTGTCGGCCATGGCGTCAGATCGCCGTTTCGAGTGAGAAGAAAGACCTCAACCAGCCGCGTGCGGGCAGGGCCGGGGACGAGGGGGCAGGCGATTGTGCGGAGGCGTCCGTCTGAACGGCGGACCAGGGAGCCGGGGCACGCGAACCGGCCGCCCTCCCAGATGGGAGAGCGGCCGGTGGAAGGGATCGCGCCGGAATCAGCCGTTGACCGAGGCGTTGCCGTACGCCGAGTTCAGCAGGCCCACGACGTTGGCGGTGTTGCCGGAGACGTTGACCGGGGTGTGAACCGGGGCCTGGACGCCGTTGCCCGACAGCACGCCCGGGGAGTCCGTGGCGGTGCCGGAAGCACCGCTGTCGGCGGCGGCGACACCGGCGGTGCCTGCCACGGCCGCAGCAGCAACGGAGGCCAGGGCCAGGCCCTTCGCGATACGCAACATGGAGAGATGCTCCTTGGTATTGACACAACATGCGGGCGGGATGCCCAACACTGTGTCAACGCGCGGCGACCAGCCGGGTTGTGCCGCCAATGGGGTGATCCTCATTCACGGCGGGCACCCTTATCGGAACGTACGGCGCTGGACCGGTGCACCACCGAGCCCCGTGGCTCGGCGCCGTCGGTAGAGGACGAGGCTTCCACCGACGATCAGTGCGGCGCTGGCGGCCGAGGCCCCGAGCACGTTCCCACCGCCGGTTTCGGCCAGGGCCTGCCGGTCTCCGGAGTCCGTGGACTCGGCGGACCTGCCGAACGAGGTCGTCGAGGGCGAGTCCGCGCAGGTCGCCTGCGGAGCCAGACATGGCGGTTCCGCGACCTTCGCCGGCTGCGTGGCACCCTGGTCGGCCCGTGACACCGACGACGTGTCACTCCCGGTGCCGGACGAGGTCGCCGAGCTGTCGCCGGACGAGACCGTCGAGTCGTCGGCGGGGGCGGGCTGGCTGGGGATACCGCTCACCGCCTGGGACCCCACACCGTCGTGGGCACACGAGTTGTCGCTCGCGTTGTTGAGAAGACTCACCACGTTCACGGAGTTCCCACACGCGTTCACCGGAACACTCACCGGCACCTCAACCTCATTGCCCGACACCACACCGGGCGAGTCCGCCGTCTGGCCGACGGACTGGCTCGCGACACCGTCCACCGCCTGGGACCCCACACCATCGTGCGCACACGAGTTGCCGCTCGCGTCGTTGAGGAGACCCACCACGTTCACGGAGTTCCCACACGCGTTCACCGGAACACTCACCGGCACCTGAACCTCATTGCCCGACACCACACCGGGCGAGTCCGCCGTCTGGCCGACGGACTGGCTCGCGACACCGTCCACCGCCTGGGACCCCACACCGTCGTGCGCACACGAGTTGCCGAACACGGGGTTGAGGAGGCCCACCGCGTTCACGGAGTTCCCGCAGATGTTCACCGGGACGTTCACCGGCGCCTGGACGTTGTTGCCGGACAGGACGCCGGGCGAGCCGCTGGCGGCTCCGTCCGCGTTCGAGTCGGCGAAGGCGGCACTGCCGCACAGGGAGAGGAGGCTCGTCGCGGCGGCGGCCACGACCGTTCCCCTGCTCAGGGTCTGTCGCACGTTCGTTGTCTTCCTGCTTTGGAGAGGTGGGAAAGGCCGGCCTCGGAACAGAGAAGAGGTTTCCGAGGCCGGCCGTGACGCAGCGGGGGCGTCAGTTGCTGCAGCTGATGCCGGACGCTGGGTTCAGCAGACCGACGACGTCGAGCGTGTTGCCGCAGGCGCCGAGGTCAAGGTTCACGGGAACCTGGACCATGTTTCCCGAGAGGACGCCCGGTGAATTCGAGGCCGCGCCTGTGGCGTCCCCGTCGGCGAAAGCCGGGGCGGCCACCCCCATGGCCATGATCGCGCCCGCGACGACGGCAGCGCTCTTCTTCATGAAGCTTCCCTTCTCTCTGCGGTCATGTCCTTTTGTCGGCCAGAACCGAGCGAGCACAGCGTGGACAGCTCGCACCATGACCTACGCGCTGTAAACGAGGCATAGACGGCCGAAGCAACTGCGGAACGCGATCCCTCCGGGAATTCACCCGAACGCCTCCGGGCAACACAGGAGTGAACCGAGGAAAGGCTCGGGCAGCCCACGCGGGGAAGGAACGGGGCGGCCCGAGCGGTCTTCCATGACACGAGGTCCGCTACTATCCGCAACCCCTTGGCGACAGGTTGCCGGACGAATAATTGACCGCGTTTCCGCTGGTGGAAACCTCGATTGCCACGGTTGGTTTCGCGGCTTCACCCAATGGAAGTATTCACCGCCAGTCAGCCCTCGCCATCGCTGGAATTCCTCCGCCCAAGGCGCCGCTCGGTGTAGGCCATCGGAGTGAAAAGAAATAACCGTGCATGGCGCCGCCGCTGACCAGAGCGGTGCGTGGCGGCGCCTCCCGGGTCACTTCCGGTACAGCTCCTCGATCCGCTCCGCGTAAGCCTCCACCACCGCGTGCCGCTTGACCTTCAGGGACGGGGTGAGCAGGCCGTTCTCCTCGCTGAACTCGCCCTCGACCAGCGTGAACGCGCGGATCGACTCGGCGCGCGAGACGGCCTCGTTGGCGTAGTCGACGGCCCTTTGGACGTCGGCGCACATCCGGGGATCCCGTACCACCTCGGACATCGGGGTGTCGGCGGGCAGCCTGCGGACGGACAGCCAGTGGGCGACCGCATCCGGTTCGAGGGTGATCAGGGCGGCGACGAAGGGGCGGTTGTCGCCGACGACCAGGCACTGGCCGATCGGCGGCCGGCTGCGCAGGCGGTCCTCCAGGACGGCCGGGGAGACGTTCTTGCCGCCGGAGGTGACGAGTATGTCCTTCTTGCGGCCCGTGATGGTGAGATAGCCGTCCTCGTCGAGCGCGCCGAGGTCGCCGGTGGCGAACCACTCGTCCTGGAGCACGGCGTCCGTGGCCGCCGGGTTGTTCCAGTAGGACCCGAAGACGATGCCGCCCTTGATGAGCACCTCCCCGTCGTCGGCGATGCGCACCGCGGTGCCGGGCACGGGCTGGCCGACGGTGCCAGGGCGGGGCTTCAGAGGGGGCACGATGGTGGCGGCCGCACTGGTCTCGGTCAGGCCGTAGCCCTCGTAGACGATGATCCCGGCGGCGTAGAAGAAGAGGTTGAGATTGCGGTCGAGCGGGGAGCCGCCGCTGATGGCGTACCGCATCCGGCCGCCGAGTTCCTTGCGGACCCGGCGGTAGACCAGCTGGTCGTAGAGGGCCCAGGCGGCGTAGAGGGCGAGGCCCGGTCCCCTGCCCCGGTCGAGGAACTTGTTCAGGTACGCCTCCCCGAAGCGCACCCCGATGCGGTCCGCGCGCTCGAACGAAGCGCCCCGGCCGATCCTCTCGGCGGTCGCCCGGCCGGTGTCGTGGATCTTCTCGAAGAGGTACGGCACGCCGACCAGGAAGGTCGGGCGGAACTCCTTGAGCGCGGGCCGGAGTTCGTCGGGCTTGATGCTCGGGCAGTGGCCGATCTCGATACGGGCCATCAGGCAGGCGATCTGGAGGGTGCGGCCGAGGATGTGGGCGAGCGGGAGGAAGAGGAGCGTCGAGGCGACCTGGCGGGTGACCTCCTTGAAGATCGGGTGCAGCAGCTCGACCGTGTTGGCGGCCTCGGCGTGCAGGTTGGCGTGGGTGAGGACGCAGCCCTTGGGCCGGCCGGTGGTGCCCGAGGTGTAGCAGATGGTCGCGATGGTGTCGGGGGTCAGGGCCGTACGGCGCTTGGTGACCTCCTCGTCGGGGACGTCCTGACCGAGGGTGGTGAGCCGGGTCAGGGCGCCGGCGTCCAGCTGCCAGACACGGGGCGGGGCCGGGTGGCGCGCGGTCCCCGCCGTCACGGTGTCCGCGTTCTCGGCGGTCTCGGTGACGACGAAGCGGGCGCCCGAGTCGCGGACGATCCACTCGACCTGCTCGGCGGAGGAGGTGGCGTAGATCGGCACGGTCTGGCCGCCGGCGGCCCAGATCGCGAAGTCGAGGACCGTCCACTCGTAGCGGGTGCGGGACATCACGGCGACCCGGCCCCCCGGTTCGAGACCGGCGGCGATCAACCCCTTGGCCGCGGCGGTGACCTCGCGGGCGAAGGCCGCCGCGGTGACGGGCTGCCAGACGCCTTGCTGCTTCCGACGCAGGACCCCGGCGTCGGGGGCCTCGGCCGCGTTGGTGAAGGGCAGGTCGGCGGTGCTGCCGGTGGTGGGCCTCGTGGCCAGCGGTGCGGTGCGGGCCTCGCGCACCACACCGTTCTCGTCCCCGACGACCTCGACCCTGGTGCGGGCCGCCAGGTCGGTGCGCTGTTTGGCCCGCTTCAGATCCTTGCGTACGCCCATGACGGCTCCCAGTCGGCTCTGACTGGGAGGTAACTTACTCGCAGGTAAGGAAAGGTCAATGGGATCGGTTCGGCTGATTCGACGGCCGGTTCTCATTTCATGAGGCCGGCCTCGTCGATGGCCTCGGCCAGCCGGTCCACGTCCTTGTCCTCGGTCTCCTTGGCCAACGCGTGGGCGCGTTCGCCGAGTTGGTCGAGGCCGGGGTTTCCGGGGAGGGAGCCCACGGTGTCGGCCTCGGAGTCGCGGGTGCGCAGGGAGTCGGCGAAGTAGGCGGCGACCGCGGTCACTTGGAAGCGGTCCGGGGCGGTCCACAGGTCGTCGTGGAGGGCGCCGGTCTCCAGCTGGCCGGACTCCTCGTGCGGGGCGCGGCTGTCGGGGTCGAGCCAGCGGACGCTCGCCGTGGCGAGGTGGCCGTCGGCGCCGGGCCGGGTGCGCACGGCGTAGAGGGCGGTGACGGTGTGGCCGGGGCCGACCTCGCCGCCGTCCACGTTGTCGTTGCGGAAGTCCTGGTCGGCGACCTTGCGGTCCTCGTAGCCGACGAGGTGGAACTCAGCGACCGTCTCCGGGTCGAAGGCGACCTGGGCCTTGGCGTCGCGGGCGGCGAGTTCGATGTTCTGCGGCAGTTGGTCGACGAAGACCTTGCGGGCGTCGGCGTCGTCGGACACGTACGCGGTATGGCCGTCGCCCTTGTCGGCGAGGCGTTCCATCAGGGCATCGCCGTAGTCGCTGCCGACGCCGACACCGAAGAGGGTGATGCCGTGGTCGCGGCGTTCTCGGGCGACGCGTTCGAGGATCGAGTCGGCGTCGGTGTCGCCGGTGTTGGCGAGGCCGTCGGAGATCAGGACGACGCGGTTGGTGGCGCCCTCGCGCAGGCCCTCGGTGGCGGTGGCGTAGCCCTTCTCCACCCCCGCACCGAGGTTGGTCGAGTCCAGGGTGTCGAGCTTGTCGATCGCGCTGTGCACCGTGCCCCGATGGTCGCCGAGGCGGGTCATCGGCAGGACGGTCCTCGCCTCGTCGCTGAAGGTGACCAGGGCGACCGAGTCGTCGTCGCGCAGCTGGTCCGTCATCGTGTCGAGGGACCTCTTGGCGAGGTCGAGACGGCCGACTTCCTGCATGGAGCCGGAGACGTCGACGACGAAGGTGAGGGCGGCGGGCCGGCGGTCCTCTTCCGAGTCGGCGGAGCGAGTGGCCAGGCCCACGCGGACCAGGGACCAGTTCGCCTTCTCGGTGCGGGCGCCGTCGACGGTGACCGTGAAGCCGTTGCCGTCAGGGCGCTCGTAGTCCTGGCGGAAGCTGTTGACGAACTCCTCGGGGCGCACGTTCGACGGGTCGGGCAGCCGGCCGTCGTCCAGGACGCGGCGCGCGTAGCCGTAGGAGGCGGTGTCCACGTCGAGGGCGAAGGTGGAGAGGTAGTCCGTGGTCGGGGACGGGCTCTCGTCCGAGGTGACGCTGCGGTTCTCGCCGTTCGCCGTGCTGCCCGAGGCCGGGCCGCCGTAGTGGTTCGAGCGGTCGGAGGCGCTGGTGTTGCTGCCCTCGCTCGCGCTGCAGGCCGACAGGAGCAGGCCGCCGGTCGCCGCGAGGGCGAGGACGACGGCACGCAGCCTGCGGGTACGGCCGTGTGCTGTGCCCGGCCGTGCTGTTCGGTACCGCTGCTCCATCTTCCGTGCCCCCTTTGCCGATTGACATGGCCGAAAGCCCGAGGTGCGGCGCAGGCTCTCTGCGACTGTGACGGCGAAGGGGGTCGGAACGTGCGTGACGAACCGTTGCGGATGAATCTCGAAGCGGCCACGATCATGGCTCGTCGAGACCGGTGGGTGATCCTCCGTTGACCTAGGAGACGACGTCCTTGCGGGCGAAACCCCGGAAGGCCAGGGCGAACAGCACGAGTGCGTACGTTATGGAAACCGCCGTGCCCTGGATCATGCCGGACCACTCGGCGTGCGGCTGGACGACGTCCGCCCAGGCGAACTGCCAGTGCGCGGGCAGGAAGTCGCGCCAGTGGCCCAGGGCCGTCACGGCGTCCAGGACGTTGCCCACGATGGTCAGGCCGACCGCGCCACCGACGGCGCCGAGGGGTGCGTCGGTCTTCGTGGACAGCCAGAACGCCAGCCCGGCGGTGACCAGTTGGGACACGAAGATGTACGCCACCACCACCAGCAGGCGCTGGGCGGCCGTCCCCGTGTCCAGCGCGCCGCCGGTGGGTATCTGCAGCGGGCCCCAGCCGTAGGCCGCCGTGCCGACGGCCAGCGCGACCACCGGCAGCAGGATCATCGCGGCGAGGCTGAGACCGAGTCCGACGACGAGCTTGGACCACAGGAGGCGGGCGCGCGGCACGGGTGCGGCCAGCAGATAGCGCAGGGAGGACCAGCTGGCCTCCGAGGCCACGGTGTCCCCGCAGAACAGGGCGACCGGGATGACCAGCAGGAAGCCCGCCGACACGAAGAGGTTGACGGCCGCGAAGTTGGCGCCCGAGGCGGTGGCCGTGTCCATCAGCGTCACCTGCCCGTTGCGCTCGCTCGGGTCGCCGCCGATCGCGAACGCGATCAGCAGCACGAACGGCAGCGCGACCAGGATCCCGCCCATGATCAGCGTGCGACGCCGCTTCAGCTGCCGCACCAGCTCGACCCGCAGGGGCAGCGTGCGGCCCGCCCTGTACCCGGAGGCGGTCTCGGTGCGCTCGACGAGCGTGCTCATGCGGAACCTCCGATCAGGGTGAGGAAGGCGTCCTCCAGGCGGCGGTGGGGGCCCAGCGAGGAGACCGGGACTTCGAGGCGCACCAGCTCGACGAGGAGCCGGGCAGCTGCGGAGCCGGTGCCGGGGCCTGCCGCGCCGGTGCCGGGGGGCGGGGCCGGTTCCGTGTCGTCGGTCTCGGGCGCGACGGTCGCGAGGGCAACGGGTCCGGCTTCGTCACCGGCGAGCGCCGCGGGAAGTGCCACGGTGTGCCGTTGTCCGTCCGCGGCGCCGTCGTGGCTGGTCGCACCGACTTCGTCGGCCCTGCTCGGGCGGGACCTCTCGGCGGGTGCCAGGCGTACCAGCAAGCCGCCGTCGGTTCGTGTCGCTGACTCGACGCCCGGCAGGGCCGCCACCTTCTCCACCACGGGGTCCGTGATGTCGGCCGCCAGGCCTACGAGCAGGGTGTCGCCGGAACCGACGATCTCGGCGACCGGGCCTGCCTGGACGAGGCGGCCGCGGTCCATGACGACCAGGTGGGTGCAGGACTGCTCGACCTCGGCCAGGAGGTGGCTGGAGACGATGACCGTGCGGCCCGCGGCGGCGTACCGGATCATCACCTCGCGCATCTCACGGATCTGTGGCGGGTCGAGGCCGTTGGTCGGTTCGTCGAGGATGAGCAGGTCCGGGAGGCCGAGCATGGCCTGGGCGATGGCCAGGCGCTGGCGCATGCCCTGGGAGTACGTGCGCACCGCGCGGGCCAGCGCGTCGCCGAGGCCGGCGATCTCCAGGGCCTCGGCGAGATGCGCGTCCTCGGGCGGGCGGCCCGTCGCCTGCCAGTACAGCTCCAGGTTCTCGCGGCCGGACAGGTGGGGGAGGAAGCCCGCGCCCTCCACGAAGGAGCCGACCCGGGACAGGACCGGGGCGCCGGGGCGGATCGCGTGGCCGAAGACGCGGATCTCGCCGTCGTCCGGCTTGATCAGGCCCATCAACATGCGCAGGGTCGTCGTCTTGCCCGCGCCGTTCGGCCCCAGCAGGCCGAGGACCTGGCCCTTCTCGACGCGGAAGGACAGCTCCCGGACCGCGTAACGGTCCGCCGACCCGGCGTACCGCTTGCTCAGGTCGGTGATCTGCAGGGGGACTTCGGCGAGCGCCGGGTCCGGGGGCGGGGTGGTGGTGCGGCGGCGGCCGGTCAGCAGGAGGGCCAGTGCGGCGACCGCGCCGGCCAGCGGGAGCCACCACACCCAGGACGGCAGCGGCGCCGCCGCGGTCGTCACGCCGGGAGCCGTCGGCACCTTCAGGTCGCCCTTCAGGGAGACGGTGTACGTCGCCGGGGCGGCCGGGGAGGCGTAGCCGAGGTCGGTGGAGGCGAGGACCAGGCGCAGCCGGTGGCCCTGCTCGACCTCGTGGTCGATCGCCGGGAGGGTGATCGTGACGTCCTTGCCGGCCTTGGCGCCCTCGACCCGGACCGGCGTCACCAGCTGGGACGGCAGTACGGGGGTGCCGCCGCCGGGACCGACGTCGTACACCTTGGCGAACAGCACGGCGTCGTCGTCGGTCGACTTCACATGGACGGTCACCGTCGGCGATCCGGTGATGCGCAGGCCGCTGCGCACCGGTGCCGACTCGAACCGCGCGTACTGGCCGGGGAAGTCCAGTGAGACGCCGACGCCCAGCGAGGACAGCTGGGCGAGGCCGCCCGCGCCGCCGAGGCCGGGCAGGGCGGAGACGCCGGGCGGGGTGGCGCCGGGCGGGTTGTCGAAGCGCTGCTCCGTGCCGCGCAGGGAGAACGATCGCCGGCCGCTCTCCAGGCCGGGGTACGTGTCGCCGGTCGCGCCGCGCAGCTGGGCTGTGCCGTCCGTGGAGTCCACGCCTCCGGTGCGGGTGACGCGGAAGGCCGGGCCGGTGTCCGTGCCCTTGTCGTCCTTGAGATAGCGGTCGAACCACGCACGCACGCGTGCCTGGACGCGGCCGGTCTCCATGTCGCCGCCGTCGTGCCCGCCCGCGATCCAGTCGACGTCCACGGGGGCGCCGTTGGCACGGATCGCCTGCGCGGCGGCGTCGGCCTGGCCGAGCGGGAAGAGGGAGTCCGTCTGGCCCTGCAGCAGCAGGGTGGGCACCTTGATGCGACTGCCGACCGCGGACGGCGAGCGGGACTCCAGGAGTTGACGTGCCTGTGCGTCCGGCTTGCCCGTCTCGGCGACCCGCTCGTACATCTGGCACAGCTGGGCCTCGAACTTGTCGCAACCGCCGCCGGAGTTGACGAAGATTCCGGCCCACAGCTTCTTGAACACGCCGTTCGGGAACAGGGCGTCCGCGAGGTTCCAGTACGTGATCGCCGGGGCGATGGCGTCCACGCGGGTGTCGTAACCGGCCGCGAGCAGGGAGATCGCGCCGCCGTACGAGGCGCCCGCGACGCCCACGCGCGGGTCGCCGGACTTGTCGAGCTGGACCTGGGGCTGCTTGGCCAGCCAGTCGATCAGCCGGGAGACGTCCTCGACCTCGCCCTTGGGGTCGTTCAGACCGATCTTGCCCGTGGACTTGCCGAAGCCGCGGGCGGACCAGGTCAGGACCGCGTAGCCGTCTCTGGCCAGGTCTTCGGCCTGTTGGCGTGTGTCGTCCTTGGTGCCGCCGAAGCCGTGGGCCAGGAGGACCGCGGGGTGGCGTGCGCCGCTTGGGCCGGACGTGAAGTACGAGGTGTCGATGCGGACGCCGTTCATCGCCATGACCCGGTCGGTCCGGTGCACCGGGGTCTCCTCGTCCGAGGCGACGGCCGTCCATGTCCCGGCTCCGGCGAGTACGACGACGGCGGCCCCGGCGGCGACGAACCGACGGGGCCTCCGAAGTCGCCCTCGCAGACGGGGCAGTCGAAGATCCATGCGTCAACGGTACGGGGTGTCTCCGACAGTCGGAGCAGACTGGGGAGTGAGGGGGCGGCCATCCCCTGGGAGTACGGGGTGATCGCCTTGTACCGCGACTGTTGTACGGCTATGAGCTCGTACGCGTCGGGCGTTCGTCCTCCGGGAGTGAGACGAGCCACCGTGTCTCCTTGTGGGGGCGGAGGTAGAAGGCCCAGTACAGAGTTGCCGCCGCCGTGATGCCGCCCGTCCACAGGAGGTAGCCGGTCTCCTGCTGGGTCAGGATGTAGGCCAGGACCGCGATCAGGAGGATCGGCATCGCGGGCCAGAGGGGCATTCGCCAGGCCGGGGTGTGTTGGTGGGAGCCTCGGCGGGAGAGGAGGGCGGCCACCGCGACCAGGAGGTACATACCGGTCACGGAGACGCCTGTCACGCCGTACAGGGTGTCCAGGTTCACGAAGCAGAGCAGGGCGCCGGGGACGCCTACGGCGAGGGTGGCGACCCAGGGGGAGCCGAAGCGGCCGAGTTTCGAGAAGACGGTGTTGACCGGGGTGGGCCAGGCCTTGTCGCGGGCCGAGGCGAACAGGACGCGGGAGTTCTGGATGACCATGACGATGCCCGCGTTGATGATCGCGAGGGCCACGCAGAGGCTGACGAAGGTGCCGACCGCCGAGTTGGACCAGGCCGTGACCATGCCGCTGATGTCGCCGCCGGTGAGGGTGGAGAGGTCCGAGGCGCCCATCGTGATCGCCGCGACCGGGATCAGGATGACGAACGTGGAGATCGCGAGGGTGGCCAGGACCGTGCGCGCCACGTTGCGGCGCGGGTGCTCCAGTTCCTCGGAGAGGTAGACGGCCGTCGAGAAGCCCTGGGTGACGAAGAGGGCGATCGCCAGGCCGGAGACCACCAGCATGGCGGTGACGGTGTCCGTGTGGCCGTGCGCGCCCGCCACCCGCATCGACGTGAGGCTGCCGAGGCCGCGCTCGCTGTGCGAGAAGCCCAGAACCGCGACCACGCCCGCCGCGACGACCTCAAGGACCAGGAAGATGCCCGTGATCCAGGCGTTGGCGCGCAGGTCCAGCAGGCCCGCGAGGGTGGCCAGGAGCATGACGCCCGCGCCGGTGAGGGACGGGTCGAGGTGGACGACCGGGGCCAGGTAGTCCGCCGTGCCCATCGCGATCACCGGCGGGACGATCATGACGACCAGGAGGGACAGGACGAAGACCAGCCAGCCCGCCAAGCGGCCCGCCAGCGTCGACACCATGGCGTACTCGCCGCCCGCGCTGGGGATGAGGGTGCCCAGCTCCGAGTAGCAGAACGCCACGGCGACACAGAGGAGGGAGCCGATGGCGATCGTCAGGGCGGTGGCCGTGCCGAGGGTGCCGAACAGGTCGGGGACGACCACGAAGAGCGTGGAGGCCGGGGTCACGCACGAGAGGGTCAGCAGTGTTCCGCCCACCACGCCGATGGAGCGCTTGAGCTTCTGAGGGCCGTGGGGCGCGTCGACGACGGTGTCGACGGGGCGGAGCGTGTCGGTCATGCGCGGGTCCGATCGCCGGGGGCAGCAGATTGCGCTGAATGGAATCCCAACGAAAACCGGCGCGTCAATAGCTGTTTACCTACGAAATCCGTAGATCGAAAGGGTCTTCAGTCCCGGATACGGCACATCGTGGAGGGAATTCTCCGTCGTTCACCCGTACGGGAACCGTCGTCCCGAGGCACAAAAAAGAGGCACAAAAAAATGGGGCCGCCCGCTATACGGACGGCCCCACGCGCGCGTGTCAGTGGTTGCGCGGGAAGCCCAGGTCGACGCCGGAGGGGGCGTCGGCGGGGTCGGGCCAGCGGGTGGTGACGACCTTGCCCCGGGTGTAGAAGTGGGTGCCGTCGTTGCCGTAGATGTGGTGGTCGCCGAAGAGGGAGTCCTTCCAGCCGCCGAAGCTGTGGTAGCCGACGGGGACCGGGATCGGGACGTTCACGCCGACCATGCCGGCCTCGATCTCCAGCTGGAAGCGGCGGGCGGCGCCGCCGTCCCGGGTGAAGATCGCGGTGCCGTTGCCGAACGGCGAGGCGTTGATGAGGGCCACGCCCTCGTCGTACGTGTCCACGCGCAGCACGGACAGCACCGGGCCGAAGATCTCGTCCTGGTAGGCCTTCGCGGTGGTGGGCACCTTGTCGAGGAGCGAGATGCCGATCCAGTGGCCGTCCTCGAAGCCCTCGACGGTGTAGCCGGTGCCGTCCAGGACGACTTCCGCGCCCTCGGCGGCGGCGCCGGTGACGTAGGAGGCCACCTTGTCGCGGTGGACCTTGGTGATCAGCGGGCCCATCTCGGAGGTCGGGTCGTTGCCGGGGCCGATCTTGATCTTCTCGGCGCGCTCGCGGATCTTGTCGACGAGTTCGTCACCGATGGAGCCGACCGCGACCACGGCCGAGATGGCCATGCAGCGCTCGCCCGCCGAGCCGTAGGCGGCGCTCACCGCCGCATCCGCCGCCGCGTCCAGGTCGGCGTCCGGGAGGACCAGCATGTGGTTCTTGGCTCCGCCCAGCGCCTGGACGCGCTTGTGGTTGGCGGAGGCGGTGGTGTGGATGTAGCGGGCGATGGGGGTGGAGCCGACGAAGGAGACGGCCTTGACGTCCGGGTGCTCCAGGAGGCGGTCGACGGCCACCTTGTCGCCGTGCACGACGTTGAAGACGCCGTCGGGGAGGCCGGCCTCGGCCAGCAGTTCGGCGATCTTGATGGAGGGCGACGGGTCCTTCTCGGACGGCTTGAGGACGAAGGTGTTGCCGGTCGCGATGGCGATCGGGAACATCCACATCGGGACCATCGCCGGGAAGTTGAACGGCGTGATGCCCGCGACGACACCCAGCGGCTGGCGGATGGACGAGACGTCCACACGGCTGGCCACCTCGGTCGACAGCTCGCCCTTGAGCTGCACGGTGATCCCGCACGCCAGGTCGACGATCTCCAGGCCGCGCGCCACCTCGCCGAGGGCGTCGGAGTGCACCTTGCCGTGCTCGGCGGTGATCAGCTCGGCGATCGCGTCCCGGTTGGCCTCGAGCAGCGCGCGGAACTTGAACAGGATCGTGGTCCGCTTGGCGAGCGAGGAGGTGCCCCAGGTCGCGAAGGCGTCCTTGGCGGCGGCGACGGCCGCGTCCACCTCGTCGACCGACGCGAAGGCGACCTTCGTCGTCACGGCGCCGGTGGCCGGGTCGGTGACCGGGCCGTAGTTACCCGACGTGCCCTCGGCGGTCTTGCCGCCGATCCAGTGGTTGACGATCTTCGTCATGCCCAGTTGCTCCTTCACAGATGGCGGCGTCGGGTAGAGACGTGCCGTTCGTACAGCTCACGTGCCTTGACCGCCGACGGTCGGGTCGCGGTCTCGGCCACAGGAACATCCCACCAGGCCTGCGCCGGAGGCGCGCCCGACACTGTGTCTGCGGTTTCGGTCTCGACGTAGACACATGTGGGTGTGTCGGCGGCGCGGGCCTCGGCGAGCGCGTCCCGGAGGTCGCTCACGGTCTTGGCCCGCAGGACGCGCATGCCCAGGCTGGCCGCGTTGGCGGCGAGGTCCACGGGCAGCGGCGCCCCCGTGTACGTACCGTCGTCGGACGGGAAGCGGTAGGCCGTGCCGAACCGCTCGCCGCCCACCGACTCGGACAGACCGCCGATGGACGCGTACCCGTGGTTCTGGATCAGGAGGATCTTGATCGCGATACCCTCCTGTACGGCCGTCACGATCTCCGTCGGCATCATCAGATACGTGCCGTCGCCGACCAGGGCCCAGACCGGCCGCTCGGGGGTGGCCATCTTCACGCCGATCGCGGCCGGGATCTCGTAGCCCATGCAGGAGTAGCCGTACTCCAGGTGGTACTGGTCCCGCGAGCGCGCCCGCCACATTTTGTGCAGGTCGCCGGGGAGGGAGCCGGCCGCGTTGATGAGCACGTCCGACTCGTCCACCAGGGAATCGAGCACACCCAGGACCTGCGGCTGCGTCGGACGCACGTCCGGTTCGTCGGCCTCGTAACAGGCGTCGACGCGCTGTTCCCAGCGCTCCTTGTCCTCCGTGTACTCGGCGACGTACGAGTCCGCGACCCGGTGGTCGTGGATCTCCAGCGCCTCGGTCAGCTCCTCCAGGCCGGAGCGGGCGTCCGCGATCAGCGGCATGCCGGCGAGCTTGTGGCCGTCGAAGGGCGCGATGTTGAGGTTGAGGAAGCGGACGCCGTCGCCGGTGAAGAGGGTGCCGGAGGCGGTGGTGAAGTCGGTGTAGCGGGTGCCGACGCCGATCACCAGGTCGGCGGTGCGGGCGAGTTCGTCCGCGGTCGCCGTGCCGGTGTGGCCGACGCCGCCGACGTCCTGCGGATGGTCCCAGGTCAGGCTGCCCTTGCCGGCCTGGGTGGAGGCGACCGGTATGCCGGTGGACTCGGCGAACTCGGCGAGCGCGCCCTCGGCCCGGCTGTGGTGGACGCCGCCGCCCGCGACGACGAGGGGCCGGCGGGCCGACCTGATCGCGACCACGGCTTCGGCGAGTTCGGTGGGGTCGGCCCCCGGACGTCGTACGACCCAGGTGCGTTCGGCGAAGAACTCGTCCGGCCAGTCGTAGGCCTCGGCCTGAACGTCCTGCGGGAGAGCGAGAGTGACCGCGCCGGTCTCGACGGGGTCGGTGAGGACCCGCATGGCGTTCAGCGCGGAGGGGATCAGCGCTTCCGGGCGCGTGACGCGGTCGAAGTACTTCGACACCGGGCGCAGGCAGTCGTTGACCGACACATCGCCGGCGTACGGGACTTCGAGCTGCTGGAGGACCGGGTCGGCGGGGCGGGTCGCGAAGACGTCGCCGGGGAGGAGCAGGACCGGGAGGTGGTTGATCGTGGCGAGCGCGGCACCGGTGACCAGGTTGGTGGCGCCCGGTCCGATGGAGGTCGTCACGGCGTGGGTGGAGAGCCGGTTGGACTGCCTGGCGTAGCCGACCGCCGCGTGCACCATGGCCTGTTCGTTGCGGCCCTGGTGGTACGGCATGTCGTCGGCGCACTCGATGAGCGCCTGGCCGATGCCCGCCACGTTGCCGTGGCCGAAGATGCCCCAGGTGGCGCCGATCAGCCGCCGCCGTACGCCGTCCCGCTCCGTGTACTGCGCGGACAGGAAGCGGACGAGCGCCTGCGCGACCGTGAGCCTCGTCGTTGAGGTCGTCATCGGTAACCCCCAGTGCCTTGTACGTGGGCCGGATGGAAGCAGATCCACCACTCCTGTACGGCCCGGGAACCCCGTGTGTCTCGACGGCCCGCATGTCGGACCCCAGCGTGCTCGGGTCGACACGTAGGGCTATCGGACGGTTTACGGTTGTCGTCCCCTGGTGAGAGCCTGGACGGCACGAACCCGGCGCGACGGCCGGAGGAGACGGTTTCGCAAGGGCGTTGATCACTTGAGGTGCGGGGCCCGGTCACTGGCCCCTGCGCCCCGCCGAGCCCGGCGCGGCGCCGGACGCACCCGGCGCGCCACAGCCAGTGGCGACCGCGCCGCGAGCCCGCGGCACTGCCACTGGGCACGTGACGCGGTACATGTCGTGGCCGCAAAGGCCTTGCGTCAGGGACCTCCGGCGCGGGGCCGTAGCGGGCGGGGAGTCGTCGCTCGCACTTCGCTCCTGCCAGGGCGAAGCGGCCTCCCGCGCCGGAGGCGATCTGGACCCGGGCATCTCGGGGTGCGTACGCGAAGCCGGTGGCCGACGCGAACACGCTTTCCCTGCCCAGGAGTTGGAACCCGTCTGTTGTGCCTTCGGTGCCTATTTGCACCGTACATCCGCCTTCCGGCGGAAGCACGATCCACTCGCTGTCGCCGGTGGTGAAGGTGTGTGTACCACGCTCCGCCGGCTCGACGATCCGCAGACCGCAGAACGACCATCCGGCCCGCTCGGGGTCGATGTCGAGGGCGTGGTCGGCATCGGCCGTGACGCCCTGCGGGATGTGGAGCTTGCTCATGCGGCCCTCACAGCAGTCCTACGGCGGTGTCCACGGCGGCGGCCACATCGCCGTCCGCCGGGTAGAGCAGCGAACGGCCGACCACCAGGCCGCGCACGGTGGGGAGTTGGAGGGCGCCGCGCCACTTCTCGTACGCGCCGTCCTGATCGTCGCCCACCTCGCCGCCCAGCAGCACGGCGGGCAGGGTGGACGTCTCCATGACCTCGGCCATGTCGTCGGGGTTCTCGGTGACCGGGAGCTTGAGCCAGGTGTAGGCGGAGGTGCCGCCCAACCCGCTCGCGATGGCGATGGACTTGGTGACGGCCTCGGCGGACAGGTCGTTCCTGAGCCTGCCCTCGTCCGTGCGGCGGCTGATGAACGGCTCGACGAACACGGGGAGTCGGCGTGCCGCCATGGCGTCGATGGCGCGGGCGGTCGACTCCAGGGTGGTCAGCGAGCCCGGGTCGTCGTAGTCGATCCGGAGGAGCAGCTTGCCGGCGTCGAAGCCGAGGCGGTCGATGTCCTCGGCGCGGTGGCCGGTGAAGCGGTCGTCCAGCTCGAAGCTGGCGCCCTGGAGGCCGCCGCGGTTCATGGAGCCCATGACGACCTTGCCCTCCAGGGCGCCCAGGAGCAGCAGGTCGTCGAGGATGTCGGCGGTCGCGAGGACACCGTCGACGCCGGGGCGGGACAGGGCCAGGCAGAGACGTTCGAGCAGGTCGGCACGGTTGGCCATGGCGAACCTGCGGTCGCCGACACCGAGGGCGCCACGGGCCGGGTGGTCGGCGGCGACGATCATCAGCCGGCCGGAGTCGTCGAGGAGGGGCCGGCGGGTGCGGCGGGCTGCGGCCTCGGCGACGGCCTCGGGGCGGTGGGCGCGGAGGCGGACGAGTTCGGTGACGTCGACGTTCCGCAACGGGGCCGGTGTGGACGGGGACTCGGCCGACACGGAAACGGCCTCGCTCCTCGGCACCGTCTGCATCCCCAGGCAGCCGGTGTCGCCGGTCTCGTCCACGCCCCTGCGGCGCTTACGCGTGCTCACAGCACCGCTCCGGCCTTGAGGGCGGCCTCGATCTCGTCGGTGGTCGGCATCGCGGAGGAGCACTCCAGGCGGGAGGCGACGATCGCGCCGGCCGCGTTGGCGTGCCGCATGATCGTCTCCAGGTCCCAGCCTTCGAGGAGGCCGTGGCAGAGGGAGCCGCCGAAGGCGTCGCCGGCGCCGAGTCCGTTGAGGACGTTCACCGGGAGGGGCGGGACCTCGGCGGACTCGCCCTTGCC
Source organism: Streptomyces sp. NPDC001617 (assembly GCF_053596855.1). Lineage (NCBI taxonomy): Bacteria > Bacillati > Actinomycetota > Actinomycetes > Kitasatosporales > Streptomycetaceae > Streptomyces > Streptomyces sp. NPDC001617. Next base: position 65,157 of record NZ_JBSFHA010000045.1, on the reverse strand, counting down.
GTTGACGGCGAGGACGCCCTTGGGGCCCTGCTTGACGACCGCGAGCTCGACGCCCGCGTCCAGGAGGGCCTGCGCGGCGGCCTGCGGTTCACGGACGCCGGTGGCCACCTCCACCTCGTCGAGGTTGCCGACCGCGACGGTGGTGTGGCGGAGGGCCTCCCGATAGAAGGACCGGGCGGAGTCGGGGTCCGTCCAGGCTGTGTCCTTCCAGAACATGGGGCGCCAGTCGAGGTCGAAGACCGTCGTACCGGACTTGGCCCGGTGGGCGAGGGCGGCGAGGGTCGCCGTACGGCTGGGCTCCTCGCTCAGGCCGGTGCCGGTCACCCAGAAGATGCTCGCCTCGCGGATGGCGTCGAGATCCAGCTCGTGGGCGTCGATCTCCAGGTCCGGGGCCTTGGGCCGTCGGTAGAAGTACAGCGGGAAGTCGTCCGGCGGGAAGACCTCGCAGAAGGTGACCGGCGTGGGCAGGCCCGGGACCGGGGTCACCCAGCGGTCGTCGACACCGAAGCCCTGGAGGGCCTCGTGGAGGTAGGTGCCGAAGGGGTCGTCGCCGGTGCGGGTGATCACCGCGGTCTGCCGTCCCAGACGGGCCGCGGCGACGGCGACGTTCGTCGCGGAGCCACCGAGGAACTTGCCGAAGCTCGTCACCTGCGGCAACGGGACGCCGGTCTGGAGCGGGTACAGGTCCACTCCGATCCGCCCCATGGTGATCAGGTCGTACGCCATCGGCATCCCTTCGTTACGGCTCTCCCCGCGTTTCTAGTCCCGTGCGCTCGACCCTGTCAATGTTTTGTCCAGACATTCGGACGAGACCTTGACAGCGCTTGCTGCCCGCGCGGAAGCTGACCGGCATGACGTCGTTGTCCTCCCAGTCCTCACTGTCCCGCATCCGGATCGGGTCGGCTCCCGACTCGTGGGGTGTGTGGTTCCCCGACGACCCTCAGCAGGTCCCCTGGCAGCGGTTCCTCGACGAGGTCGCCGATTCCGGTTACGAGTGGATCGAGCTCGGCCCGTACGGCTATCTGCCGACCGATCCGGCGGTGCTCACCGAGGAGGTGGACCGGCGGGGGCTGAAGGTGTCCGCGGGGACCGTCTTCACCGGGCTGCATCACGGTGAGGCCGTCTGGGAGAAGACCTGGGCCCACGTCGCCGACAACGCGGTGCTCGCGCAGGCCATGGGCGCTTCTCACCTGGTGGTCATCCCGTCCTTCTGGCGGGACGACAAGACCGGTGAGGTGCTGGAGTCCGACACGCTGACGCCCGAACAATGGCGGAATCTGACCTCCCTGACCGAGCGGCTCGGGCATGAGGTGCGGGAGCGGTACGGGCTGCAGATCGTCGTACATCCGCATGCCGACACCCACATCGACAGTGAGGAGAACGTCGTCCGGTTCCTGGACGGGACGGACTCCTCGCTGGTGTCGCTGTGTCTGGACACGGGGCACTACGCGTACTGCGGCGGTGACAGCGTCAAGCTGATCGAGACGTACGGGGCGCGGATCGGGTATCTGCACCTCAAGCAGGTGGACCCGGAGATCCTTGCCGACGTGCGGGCGAAGGGGACGCCGTTCGGGCCGGCCGTCGCCCAGGGGGTGATGTGTGAGCCTCCGACCGGGGTGCCCGCGCTGGGGCCCGTCCTGGAGGCGGCTCAGAAGCTGGACGTGGACTTGTTCGCGATCGTCGAGCAGGACATGTATCCGTGTGCGCCGGACAAGCCGTTGCCCATCGCTCAGCGGACTCGGGCGTTTCTTCGGTCCTGCGGGGCATAGGGGCGCCTCGTGGGGCGCCGGGCGCTGTGCGTGTGCGGCTGCGGGTGAGTCGTGGCTTGTCGCGCCCCCGCGGCGGAGCCGCAAACCGACACTGTCCCGCGCCCCTTGAGGGGTTGCAGCATGGGGGCATGACTACTGCCGTGCGTGTGCGGTCCGGGCAAGGGCCGTGGGGGACCTGGGAGACCGTTCTTGCCCGGCCCCATCCTCTGTTGCGGCCCGGCGTGATCAGCTATCGCGGGCTTCGGCTGGCCCTCGATCGGCCACGGCGGCGGTTGGAGACGCCCATCGGGGCCGCGACCCTGTTGCTCGGGTTTGAGCAGCCTGTACGTGTCACCCGTGCGGGGCGGGCTCCGGTCACCCTGGAGTCCGTGTTCGCCGGGCCCACGACCACGCCGGCCATCGGGGAGCACGGTGGGCGGCTGTCGGGGATCGAGGTGTTGATGACGCCCTGGGCGGCGTTCACGCTCTTCGGGACCCCCCTCCACGAACTCATCGACCGGACCATCGATCCCGATGATCTGCCGCATGTTCTGGGCACGCGGTGCATGGGAGACCGACGGAACACCATTCGTGAACTCTCCGCCGCGCTGGCCTCGTTGCCGACGTGGGAGGAGCGGTTCGGGCTGCTCGACGATGTGCTGGTGCGGTGGTCGGAGGCCGGGACGCCCAGTTCGGTGCGGGTCGTGCGGGCCTGGTCGGAGCTGGTGCGGACGTGGGGTGCGGTGCCGGTGCGGTCGCTCGCCGATGAAGTGGGGTGGGGCGTACGGCAGTTGGAGAACCGGTTCCGGGAGCAGATCGGGCTCGGGCCGAAGGTGGCCGCCCGGGTCCTGCGGCTGCAACGGGCCCGGCGGCTGTTGGCCGAGGGGCGCGGGCAGGCGGAGACCGCGGCCATCTGCGGGTTCTACGACCAGGCCCATCTCAGCGGTGAGTTCAGGGCCATGACCGGGTGCACGCCCCGTGAGTTCACCCTGGCCCGGGTCATTCCGCCGGCCTCGCAGCCGGGGGTGCCTGCCGCCGACCGGATGGCCGGGGAGGCCACGAGTCTCTTGCTCGCATCCGCCCGAAGTGCGGATTTCTCCAAGACCGGCAGGGTGCGTCGATTGCACGATGATCGGCGTCCGGCCGGATGATCCCCCCTGGGGGGAGGGCTCTTCGGCGGCAGCGCCACCGGGAAGCGGGGGAGCCGGTGGGCCGGGCCCGGCGCAGCGGGTCCGGCCCACCTCGCCCATGCCGTGCGCGTCCCGCCGATGTCAACGCGCCGCGCCCATGAGTCCGCGTACGCCTCTGCTGCACTCGTGTCACAAACACCTCCTCCGTGTCACATATGTCGCATGTACGCGACCTGTGCGTCACACCCGGTGCACAGGCCCTGACCTGCCCTCACGCTCCGTCGTTCACGGGGGCACAGGCTTTGTGATCGCCAGCGCAGCGCCCGGCTCCCCCGACGGCCGCCCCCGGCCGCCCCCGCGGTGCGCGCAGGGAGGTGCACCTCATGACCGACCGACGGCTCTGGTCCTACAAGGAGATCGCGGCGCACATCAAGGTGCAGCCGGACACCGTGCGTTCCTACCGCAAGCACGGGCTGCTCCCGCCGCCCGACCATGTCGAGGGCGGCAAGCCCTTCTGGTACGCCGACACGGTCCGGGCCTGGGTGGCCGCGCGGCCCGGCAACCGCGGCCGCAGGGACGCCTGAGCCGCCGACCCCGGGGAGAGACTCCTGTGCCCCACCCCGCCCATGGGGCACAGTCGAGCCCATGACGACCATGAGCGACTTCGCCGTCAAACCCGTCCTGACCGGTGAGAAGACCGTCCTACGGCCCTTCGGCGAGGCCGACGCCGACGCGATCTGGGAGATCATCCAGGACCCGGAGGTCATCCGCTTCACCTTCGAACCGTCCACCGAGCTCACCTTGGAGCGCCTGCGTTCCTGGTACGGGTCCCGGGCCACCCAGCCCGATCGCCTGGACCTGGCCGTCACCGCCCCGGACACCGGCGAACTCCTCGGCGAGGTCGTCCTCCACGAGTGGGATGCGGCGGCCCGCAGCTGTACGTTCCGCACCCTCATCGGGCCGCGAGGGCGGGGGCGCGGCGTCGGCACCGAGGCCACGCGCCTCGTCGTCGGGTACGCCTTCGAGCAACTCGGCCTGCATCGCGTCCAGTTGGAGGCCTACGGCCACAACCACCGGGCCCTGCGCGTGTACGAGAAGGTCGGGTTCGTCGTCGAAGGCGTACGGCGGGAGGTGCGGGTGCGCGACGGCGAGTGGGTCGACGAGGTGCTCATGGCCGTCCTCGACCACGAGTGGGCAGCCCACCGTGGCCGGCCCGATTCCCTCAGCTCCACGGCTCGATGACCGTCACCCCCGCTCCCGGCGCCGTCCCCATCGCCGCCAGCGCGTCAGGGGTCGCGTCCAGGGTGATCGTGGACGTGACGAGGAGGTCGGGGCGCAGGACACCCGCCCTCACCAGCTCCAGCATCGACGGGTAGGTGTGTGCCGCCATGCCGTGACTGCCCAGGAGTTCCAGCTCCAGGGCGATCGCACGGGCCATCGGGACGGGTGTCGTGCCGTCCGGTGACGGGAGCAGGCCCACCTGGACATGGCGGCCTCGGCGGCGCAGGCCGTTCACGGAGGCCGCGCAGGTCACCGGCGAGCCGAGGGCGTCGAGGGACAAGTGGGCGCCGCCGCCGGTCAGTTCGCGGATCACCGCGGCTGTGTCCGGGGTCCGGGAGGCGTCGACGCACTCCGTGGCGCCGAACTTCCTCGCCAGGTCCAGGGCCTGGGGTGACACGTCGACGGCGACCACCCTCGCCCCGGACGCCGCCGCGATCATCACCGCCGACAGGCCCACTCCCCCGCAACCGTGCACCGCGACCCACTCCCCCGCCGCGAGCCTGCCCTGCTGCACCACCGCCCGGAACGCGGTCGCGAACCGGCAGCCCAGCGCTGCCGCTGTGGCGAAGGAGAGCTCCCGAGGTACGGCGACCAGGTTCACGTCGGCGTGGTCCAGCGCCACGTACTGGGCGAAGGAGCCCCAGTGGGTGAAGCCGGGCTGTGTCTGGCGTTCGCAGACCTGTTGGTCGCCGGCCGCGCATGCTCCGCAGGTTCCGCACGCGCAGACGAAGGGCACGGTGACTCGGTCGCCCGCGTGCCAGGCGGTCACGCGGGGGCCGACTTCCTCGATCACGCCGGCGAGTTCATGGCCGGGTACGTGCGGGAGGGTGATGTCCGGGTCGTGGCCCTGCCAGCCGTGCCAGTCGCTTCGGCAGAGGCCGGTGGCCTCTACTCGGACGATCACTCCGTGGGGGGCCGGTCGGGGGTCGGACACCTCACGTACCTTGAGGGGTTCACCGTATTGCTCGAAGATCGCCGCTCTCATGTGGGCTCCCGTCGCCATTGCCGTCTGCGGGTTCATCGTGGCTGGTCGCGCCCCGCGGCGGAGCGGCATCTCGACACAGCCCCGCGCCCTTGGGTGGATTCCCCCCACCCTCGCTCAATCCGAACCGTTCATGGATGCGCCGCAATGCGGTCGGGGCCCACCAGGTCGCCGTTCCCGTCAGCCTCATCACCGCCGGCACCAGCAAGCTCCGGACGATCATCGCGTCCATCAGGACCGCCAGGGCTATGCCCAGGCCCAGCATCTTGGTGTTGGTCACCCTGGAGGTGCCGATGGCGACCATCACGACCGCCAGGATCACCGCTGCCGCCGTGATCAGGCCGCCCGTGCGTTGCAGGCCGTGGCGGACCGCCTCGTCGTGATCGCCCGTTCTGTCGTACTCCTCCTTGATGCGGGAGAGCAGGAAGACGCCGTAGTCCATGGAGAGGCCGAAGGCCACGCAGAACATCAGGACCGGGAGGGTCGTCTCTATGGAGCCGGGGCTGGTGAAGCCGAGCAGGCCGGAGAGGTGGCCGTCCTGGAAGACCCAGACCACCGCGCCGAACATCGCCGTCAGGCTGAGCGCGTTGAGGATGACCGCCTGGAGGGGGATCAGGACACTGCCGGTCAGCAGGAAGACCAGGAGCAGGGTGACGATCGCTATGAAGGCCGCCGCCCAGGGCAGGTGTTCCGCTATCGCGTGCTTGGAGTCGACCAGGACCGCCGCCGTGCCCGTCACCTTGGTGTCGAAGGGGGCCTTGGTGGCGCGCAGTTCGTGGACCAGGTGCTGCGCCGTGTCGTCCACGGCCTCGCCCTTGGGCAGGACCGTGAAGTACGCCGAGTCGCCCTTCACCAGGGGACCGTCGGCCCGGAGCACACCGGGGAGCGCCGCTATGCGGTCCTTGTAGGCCGTGTACTGCGCCGGGGTCGCCTTTCCTTCGGCCAGCACCTCCAGGCCGCCGCCCGGGTTGCCCGGGAAGCCGTCCCGGATGTGCTGCTGGACCACATGGGACTCGGCGGTCGACGGGAGTTGGCGGTCGTCGGCGGTGCCGAACTTCACGCCCAGGAAGGGGAGCCCGAGGAGGACCAGCACTGCCGTGGTCCCCAGGGCGAAGAACGGGGCCCTGCGCATGACCAGGGTCGCCATGCGAGCCCAGGCGGTGCCTTCCTCTCCGGAGGTCTTCGACGGGCCGCGTCCGCGGCGGAACAGCCGGCGCAGGTCCAGGGAGTTGACCCGGTGGCCCAGCAGGACCAGGGCAGCCGGGAGCAGGATCAGGGCGGCCGCCGCGGCCAGGAGGACCACCGCGATGCCGGCGTAGGCGAAGGACCGTAGGAAGTACTGGGGGAAGACCAGCATCGCCGCCAGGGAGACCGCGACCGTGAGGGCCGAGAAGAGGACTGTGCGGCCGGCTGTGCGGAGGGTGGTGGCGACCGCCGGCAAGGGGTCCGCGCCTGTGGACAGCTCTTCTCGGAAGCGGCGGACGATGAAGAGGGCGTAGTCGATCGCGAGGCCCAGGCCCAGGGCCGTGGTGAGGTTCAGGGCGAAGACCGAGACGTCCGTGAAGGTCGTCAGGCCGCGCAGGACCGCGTTCGTGCCCAGGATGGCGACGATGCCGATGCCCAGCGGGAGCAGGGCCGCGATCGCCGAGCCGAAGACCATCACCAGCAGGACGAGCGTCACGGGGAGGGCGATCAGTTCGGCGCGGGCCAGGTCCTCCTTGATGGTCGTCTGCATCTCGTGCCGCACCGCGACGATGCCGCCGACCTTCACCCGCACCGGGCCGTGTGGGCCCCGGTAGTGCGGCGCGATGCGGTCCAGGGTGTCGCTCTGCGTCTTCTCGTCGCCCGTGATGTGCGCGGCGATCAGCGCCTCGTGGCCGTCCTTCGCGCGGAGGGACGGTGACCTGGTCTGCCAGTAGGAGCCGACGCCTTCCACGCCCTGCTCGGAGGCCAGGCGGGTGGTGAGGCGGTTCGCCTCGGCGGCGACCGACGGGGCGTCCACCGAGGAGCCGCCGGAGTCGACGAGAAGCAGGAGGTTGGGCTGGGAGGCCGGGAACTCGCGCTCCAGGGCCTTGGTCGCGTACGTCGACTGGGCGGCCGGGTCCTCCCAGCCGCCGCTGCCGAGACGGTCGGCGACCCCGCTGCCGGCCACCACGGCGAGCGCCGTGATGACGAGGGCCACGAGCAGGGACAGCCGGGGGCGTGCGGTGACGAACCGCGTCCAGCCTCCGGGCTGTGGTGGCTTGTTGACTTCGGTCATCGCGCGATGTCCCCTTCATCATGGCACCATGAAGTCGGAAACACGAGAGATCGCTCGCATTTCGCTGGATCCAGAATGCGAGCGACCACTCGTGTTTGTCAATCACGTTCGGAGAGCTGGGGATAACGCGTGCCCGACAACCCGCAGAAGGAACAGGCAGAGCGGACGGAGCAGAGCGAGCAGGCGGAACAGCCGCGTCGCCGTCAGGCCCGCGGTGAGCGCCGTATCGCCCAGCTCCTCGATGCCGCCGCCAACGTCTTCTGCACGACCGGCTACACGGCCGCCAGCACCAACGCCATCGCCCGCGAGGCCGGCGTCTCCCCCGGCACGCTCTACCAGTTCTTCCCGAACAAGGAAGCGATCGCGATCGAGCTGGGCGAGCGGCTCGTGCACGAGATGCGGGAGACGTTCGGGGAGGCGCTCGCACCGGTCGACCCCGCGACCCCGCTGGAGGAGGCGGTCGGGGCGGCCGTCGACCGGTTCATCGCCTTCAACTGCGACCACCCGGTGTTCTTCGCGCTGATGCACGGCCCGGACGTGCCGGGCCGGATCACCGAGGAGCACGACGCCCTGCACGCGACGCTGCTCGGCCGGATCGAGGGCGTACTCGACAGCGTCCTGCCCGACATGGCCCCCGCCGACCTCAGCCGCACCGCCCAGGTCTGCCTCGGCATGTACAAGGCCGGACTGGAGCTGGTCCTCGCCCATGAGGGCACCGAACGCGACGCCTACGTCCGGGAGTTGAAGAACATCCTGATCCGCTATCTCGCCCCGCTCGTCGGCGACCGCCTCGGCCACCCGGACGCACGCACCACGACTCGGTCCACGCCCCCGTCCACCTGACCCGCACCTCCGCCGCACCCGCTCGCCCCTAGCCGCACTCCGAGCAACGGGAACACCAGCACCGACACCATCGCGACGCCGACCAGCGCCGCCACGTCCGCCGCCTTCAGGACCGTGTCGTCGCCCCCGAGCGTCGTGATGTCCACGACCAGCGGGAGGGCGAGGGCGCGAGGAGGGCGAGGACGCCGGTCCCGTCGTGGGACGTACAGCGGGTCGAGGACATGGACCGACCCTCTGATCAGCCGCGCACCTTGTCGAACTCGGTCTCGTACCCGGCGAGGAAGATCCGCATCGTCGGGCCCAGGCGGGACGCGTGTCGATCGCCCCCTGCGTCGCCCGCCCAGCCCAGTGCGTGCGGACCGACCAGGCTGCCCGGCGGGATCTCGAGGATGACCGGGCGGGACCGGGAGCCGGCGGCTGGTCCCGTAAGCCAGGAGCGGCGCCGTACCGCGATGGACGTGATCAGTACGAGCGTCCCGGCCTGCGGCACAGGGGCACTCCCCATAAGGTGCGGATAAATCCGTCCGAACAGAGGGATTTGCCGTGACCTACTCTCCACCGCCCGGCGCGCCCCAGGCCCGCATCCCTGGTCCGAAGCAGCCTCCGCCGACGTATCCCCGGATCCGGGCGGGCCTGTGGAAGCACTGTCTGTGGGGCGGGCTCGGGCTGTGGACGATGACCGCGCTCGTCACCCACGCCACCAGGAACACCACCCTGCTGCCGACCCTGATCCTGCTCGGCAGCTTCCTGGTACCGGTGACCTTCGTGTTGTGGGCGTACGAGCGCCACGGTCAGGACCTCGGGGTCAGCGTGATCCTCGGCTGCTTCCTGACCGGCGGCACGCTGGGCGTTCTCGGCGCCTCGGTGATGGAGTACCACCTGCTCCACCCCTCCCTGCGGATGTTCGTCGGCGTCGGACTGATCGAGGAGGCGGTGAAGCTGGGCGCGCTGATGTTCGTGCTGCGGCGGCAGGTACGGCCGCGCGGGATGCGGGCCGGGCTGGTGCTCGGCGCGACCGTCGGCTTCGGCTTCGCCGCCCTGGAGAGCGCGGGGTACGCCTTCGACGCGGCCGTCTCGACGGACGGCATCGACCTGCGGGCCCTGCTGGAGACGGAGATCCTGCGCGGGGTGCTCGCCCCCTTCGGACATGGGCTGTGGACGGCGATCGCCGGTGGCGTGCTGCTCTCGTACCGTCGCCCGAACGGGCACTTCCACTTCGCCGGGCCGGTCATCCGCACCTGTCTCGGCGTCTCGCTGCTGCACGCCCTGTGGGACTCCACGCACGGCATCGCGATCTGGCTGGTGGCGCGGCTGGCCGGAACAGGGCTGGACAGGCAGCTCTTCGCCGAGGGGTACATCCCGCAGCCGACCGAGCGTCAGGAGCACCTCTTCACGTGGTTCTCCGTGGGAGGGCTGGTGCTGGTGTCGCTGTTCGGCATCGCCCGGGTGCGGTCGCCGGCCCGGCGCGATCCCTCTTGGATCCATACCCCCTAGGGGTAAGCTCTGCAGAGCACGGACCCCATCGTGGGTCTCGTCAGCCCCACACGCCTCCACGAGGAGAACGACATGACCGCGCAGACCGACACCCCGGGTTCCGTCACCGCCGTCTACAAGGTGAGCGGGATGAGCTGCGGACACTGCGAGGGTTCCGTCTCGAGCGAGCTCTCCGAGCTGCCCGGCGTCAGCTCGGTGAAGGCCGTCGCCTCCGCCGGTGAGGTCACCGTGGTCTCCGAGGCACCCCTCGACGAGGCCGCGGTGCGCGCCGCGGTGGACGAGGCCGGCTTCGAGCTCGTCGGCCCGGCCTGAGCACCGACACGTTCCTGTTCTCCGAGCGGGCCGTGCCGACCAGCTGATACTGGCTCCGCACGGTCCGGTCCGATGTCTGGAGTCCGGACATGACCAGCAGCACGACCACACAGACACCGATAGCCGACACCTCGGAAGTCGAACTGCAGATCGGCGGGATGACCTGCGCCTCCTGCGCGGCCCGCGTCGAGAAGAAGCTCAACCGCCTGGACGGGGTCACCGCCACGGTGAACTTCGCGACGGAGAAGGCCAAGGTCAGCTACCCCGCGGGCATCCAGGTCGCCGACCTGATCGCCACGGTGGTGAAGACGGGGTACACGGCCGAGGAGCCGGCCCCGCCCGTCGCGGACGAGGCGCCCACCGGGGAGACGGACCCCGAACTCGCCGCCTACCGCGAGCGGTTCATCGTCTCCGCCGTCCTCGCGGTCCCGGTCGTCCTCCTCTCGATGATCCCGGCCCTGCAGTTCGACAACTGGCAGTGGCTCGCCCTCACCCTCGCCGCGCCCGTGGTCGTCTGGGGCGGACTGCCCTTCCACAAGGCCGCCTGGACCAATGCCCGGCACGGCGCCGCGACCATGGACACACTGGTCTCGGTGGGCACGCTGGCCGCGTTCGGCTGGTCGCTGTGGGCGCTGTTCCTCGGCGACGCGGGCATGACCGGCATGCACGACGAGTTCCGGCTGACCGTCTCGCGGATGGACGGCGCTTCGACGATCTACCTCGAAGTGGCCGCCGGTGTCGTCGCGTTCATCCTGCTGGGCCGCTATCTGGAGGCCCGCTCCAAGCGGCGGGCGGGCGCCGCGCTGCGGGCGCTGCTGGAGCTGGGCGCGAAGGACGTGGCGGTGCTGCGATACGAAGAGGGCGAGCGCGGAGCGCTCTCGGTCGAGGGCGGTGGTGGGAGACGGGCGGGTGAGCGGGAGGTCAGGATTCCCGTGTCACAGCTGGCCGTCGGGGACCGTTTCGTCGTACGGCCGGGAGAGAAGGTCGCGACCGACGGCACCGTCGTCGAGGGCGCGTCGGCGGTGGACGCCTCGATGCTGACCGGCGAGTCGGTGCCGGTGGACGTCTCCGTGGGTGACGCGGTCACCGGGGCGACCGTCAACGCCGGTGGCCGGATCGTCGTGCAGGCCACCCGCGTGGGCGCCGACACGCAGCTCGCGCGGATGGCGAAGCTGGTCGAGGACGCGCAGAACGGCAAGGCGGAGGTGCAGCGGCTCGCCGACCGCATCTCGGCGGTCTTCGTGCCCGTCGTCATCCTCATCGCGCTCGGCACCTTCGGGGTGTGGCTCGGCGTCACGGGCGACACGGTCGCCGCCTTCACCGCGGCCGTCGCGGTCCTGATCATCGCCTGCCCGTGCGCGCTGGGCCTGGCCACGCCGACCGCGCTGCTGGTCGGGACGGGACGCGGCGCCCAGCTCGGCATCCTGATCAAGGGTCCGGAGGTGCTGGAGTCCACCCGCCGTGTCGACACCGTCGTCCTCGACAAGACCGGGACGGTCACCACGGGACGGATGACCCTCCAGGAGGTCCACGTCGCCGACGGCGCCGACGAGAAGGAGGTCCTGCGCCTCGCGGGCGCCGTCGAGCACGCCTCGGAGCATCCGGTCGCCCGGGCCGTCGCTCTGGGCGCCGAGGAGCGAGGCGGGCGGCTCCCGGAGGTCGAGGGCTTCGAGAACGTACCCGGGCGGGGTGTGCGCGGGCGTGTGGAGGGCCGTGACGTGGCCGTGGGGCGGCTGTACGAGTCACTGCCCGAGGAGTTGGCCCGCGCCAAGGAGGAGGCCGAGAGGGGCGGCCGTACCGCCGTCGTGGTCGGCTGGGACGGAGTGGCACGCGGTGTCGTCGCCGTCGCGGACGCGGTGAAGCCGACCAGCGCGGCCGCGGTGCGCGAGCTGCGCGCGCTGGGGCTCACGCCGGTGCTGCTGACCGGGGACAACCGGGCGGTCGCGGAGGCGGTGGCGCGGGAGGTCGGGATCGAGCAGGTGATCGCCGAGGTGCTGCCCGAGGACAAGGTGGACGCCGTACGGCGGCTGCAGGGCGAGGGACGGGTCGTCGCCATGGTCGGCGACGGGGTCAACGACGCCGCCGCGCTGGCCACCGCCGACCTGGGGCTCGCGATGGGGACCGGGACGGACGCGGCGATCGAGGCCGGCGATCTGACGCTGGTGCGCGGGGATCTGCGGGTGGCCGCGGACGCGATCCGGCTGTCGCGGAAGACGCTGTCGACGATCAAGGGCAATCTCGTGTGGGCCTTCGGCTACAACGTGGCCGCGCTGCCGCTGGCCGCACTGGGACTGCTGAACCCGATGATCGCGGGGGCCGCGATGGCGTTCTCGTCGGTATTCGTGGTGACCAACAGTCTCAGATTGCGGACGTTCCGGTGAACTCCGGCGAAGTTACTGGCGGTTACCCCAAAGTCGTGACCAGAGCACCTCTGGAACGCCGGGCCGGGCTCACATAAGCTCTTCACAAGGCTCGCGCATCATCCTTACGCTTGAGTCCCGATCAGTGCATCGGGGCTCTTGCGTATCAAACGGACAAATGCAAGAGACGCAGATCACAGTGATGTGAACGTAACCATCGAAGGGGTTCGAAGGTCTAAGTTGGCGATGTCAGGGAGCGTCTTGGGGGGCGCGAACTGGCATCTGGGGATGTCTTGGGGGACTTCCTCAGAGATGCGTTGCCGGGACACGTGCTTCGGGAAGCTTTGAGCGGCCCTCCCGACCGTGCGCTGTCCCGGCAGACCGCACACCGAGTAGTACGAGAAGTTTTGCTCGTTCTGCTCAAACGGCAGGAGAAGCAGTACCTGCACCACCGAAAGAACAGCGATTCAGGCGCTGTCCTCTCAACGCCCGGCCGGATCCCGTGGGGGGAATCCGCACCGGGACATGGGAAGGCGCCCTGGACGTCGGCCCGTGGGGGGACCGGCGCCAGGGCGCCTTCCGCTTTCCGCGTCTCTACGACTGTGTGCCTACGGCGCTCGAGGGACGCCCTCCGCCGAAGCGGCGCCCCTCACTCACCTGCAGGTGTCAGCGCTCTTCCACCGGCACGAAGTCGCGCTCGACCACGCCCGTGTAGATCTGGCGCGGGCGGCCGATGCGGGAGCCGGGCTCCTTGATCATCTCGTGCCACTGGGCGATCCAGCCCGGGAGGCGGCCGAGGGCGAACAGGACCGTGAACATCTCGGTCGGGAAGCCCATGGCGCGGTAGATCAGGCCGGTGTAGAAGTCGACGTTCGGGTAGAGGTTGCGCGAGACGAAGTAGTCGTCGGAGAGCGCGTGCTCCTCCAGCTTGAGCGCGATGTCCAGCAGCTCGTCGGACTTGCCGAGGGCCGAGAGGACGTCGTGCGCCGCCGCCTTGATGATCTTGGCGCGCGGATCGAAGGACTTGTACACCCGGTGGCCGAAGCCCATCAGGCGGACGCCGTCCTCCTTGTTCTTCACCTTGCGGATGAAGGAGTCGACGTCGCCGCCGTTCGCCTGGATGCCCTCGAGCATCTCCAGGACGGACTGGTTGGCGCCGCCGTGCAGCGGGCCCCACAGCGCGTTGATGCCGGCCGAGATCGACGCGAACATGTTGGCCTGGGACGAGCCCACCAGACGGACCGTCGAGGTCGAACAGTTCTGCTCGTGGTCGGCGTGCAGGATGAGGAGCTTGTCCAGGGCCGAGACGACGACCGGGTCGAGGTCGTACTCCTGCGCGGGGACCGAGAAGGTCATGCGCAGGAAGTTCTCGACGTAGCCGAGGTCGTTGCGCGGGTAGACGAAGGGGTGCCCGATCGACTTCTTGTACGCGTACGCGGCGATCGTCGGAAGCTTGGCGAGCAGGCGGATCGTCGAGAGGTTGCGCTGCTTCTCGTCGAAGGGGTTGTGGCTGTCCTGGTAGAACGTGGACAGCGCGGAGACGACCGACGACAGCATGGCCATCGGGTGGGCATCGCGCGGGAAGCCCTTGTAGAAGTTCTTGACGTCCTCGTGCAGCAGGGTGTGCTGCGTGATCTCGTTCTTGAACGTGCTGAGTTCGTCGACGGTCGGGAGCTCGCCGTTGATCAGCAGGTAGGCGACCTCCAGGAACGTCGAGCGCTCGGCCAGCTGCTCGATCGGGTAGCCGCGGTACCGGAGGATGCCCGCCTCGCCGTCGAGGTAGGTGACGGCGGATTTATAGGCGGCGGTGTTCCCGTAACCGCTGTCCAGGGTCACCAGCCCGGTCTGGGCGCGGAGCTTCCCGATGTCGAAGCCCTTGTCGCCGACGGTGCTGTCGATCACCGGGTAGGTGTACTCGCCGTCGCCGTACCGCAGTACTACAGAGTTGTCGCTCACGTCTTCCCTCACCGACGTAGTGCCTCATCTTCGAGGTTGCCCTGACTGTCTCTACCATCCCCCAATTGGCTCAGGAGAGTGCACTCGGGGTCGACCATCGGGCCTACTCGCGGCACTGAGTGCCGCCAGCTTGCCCATCCTGCCCCCTTGATTCCCCAACCGGAAGTGCTCTGTGACCTTCGCGACTCATTTGATCGATCATTTTTTGTGATCCCTGCCTCGGCGTCCGGCCTCACGGCTCCAGGGGGCGGGGTGAGAGCCGGAAGTCGAGCGCCGTGCAGCGTCGTCCCGCCGACACCGTGCGCACCGCCTGGCCGATCGCCTTGCGTGAACCGACGAGGACGACCAGCTTCTTCGCCCGGGTGACCGCCGTGTACAGCAGGTTCCGCTGGAGCATCATCCACGCTCCGGTGGTGACCGGGACCACCACCGCGGGATATTCACTGCCCTGCGAGCGGTGAATGGTCACCGCGTACGCGTGCGCCAGCTCGTCCAGTTCGTCGAATTCGTACGGCACCTCCTCGTCCTCGTCGGTCAGCACCGTCAGGCGCTGGTCGACCGGGTCGAGCGAGGTGACGACGCCCACGGTGCCGTTGAAGACACCGTTCTTTCCCTTCTCGTAATTGTTGCGAATCTGGGTGACCTTGTCGCCGACCCGGAAGACCCGGCCGCCGACCCGCTTCTCGGGCAGGTCCGGGCGGCCGGGCGTGATCGCCTGCTGGAGCAGGCCGTTGAGGTTGCCGGCGCCCGCGGGGCCCCGGTGCATCGGCGCGAGCACCTGGACGTCCCGGCGCGGGTCGAGCCCGAACTTGGCCGGAATTCGACGCGCCGCCACATCCACCGTGAGCCGGCCCGCCTCCTCCGTGTCGTCCTCGACGAAGAGGAAGAAGTCCTTCATGCCGTCGGTCACCGGGTGCTGCCCCGCATTGATCCGGTGCGCGTTGGTCACCACCCCCGACTGCTGGGCCTGCCGGAACACGCGCGTGAGGCGCACGGCCGGGATCGGGCCGCCGTCGGCGAGCAGATCGCGGAGCACCTCGCCCGCGCCCACACTGGGCAACTGGTCGACATCGCCCACGAACAACAGATGCGCTCCTGGTGGCACCGCCTTCACCAGCTTGTTGGCGAGCAGCAGGTCCAGCATCGAGGCCTCGTCCACGACCACCAGGTCCGCCTCCAGCGGGCGGTCCTTGTCGTAGGCCGCGTCACCGCCGGGCCTGAGCTCCAGCAGCCGGTGGACGGTGGAGGCCTCGGCGCCGGTGAGTTCGGCGAGACGTTTGGCGGCGCGGCCGGTGGGGGCCGCCAGGACCACCCTCGCCTTCTTCGCCCGCGCCAGCTCCACGATCGACCGGACCGTGAAGGACTTGCCGCAGCCGGGGCCGCCGGTCAGGACGGCCACCTTCTTCGTCAACGCCAGCTTGACGGCGGCCTCCTGCTCGGGGGCGAGGTCCGCGCCCGTACGGTCCTTCAGCCAGGCCAGCGCCTTGTCCCAGGCCACGTCGTGGAAGCCCGGCATCCGGTCCTCGTCGGTGCGCAGGAGGCGCAACAGCTGGGCGGAGAGGGAGAGTTCGGCGCGGTGGAAGGGGACGAGGTAGACGGCGGTGACGGGCTCCCCGTGCTCACCGGGCACCTTCTCCCGTACGACACCCGGGTCCTCGCCGTCCTCGGGAGGTGCGGCCAGCTCCGCGAGGCACTCGATGACCAGCCCCGTGTCGACCTGCAGCAGCTTCACCGCGTCCGCGATCAGCCGCTCCTCCGGGAGGTAGCAGTTGCCCTGGTCGGTGGCCTGGGAGAGCGCGTACTGCAGGCCCGCCTTCACGCGCTCCGGGCTGTCGTGCGGAATGCCGACGGACTGGGCGATCTTGTCGGCGGTGAGAAAGCCGATGCCCCAGACGTCGGCCGCGAGGCGGTACGGCTGGTTCTTGACGACCGAGATCGAGGCGTCGCCGTACTTCTTGTAGATGCGTACGGCGATGGACGTGGACACCTCCACCGTCTGGAGGAAGAGCATGACCTCCTTGATCGCCTTCTGCTCCTCCCAGGCGTCGGCGATCTTCTTCGTGCGCTTCGGGCCGAGGCCGGGGACCTC
The DNA here is from genome assembly GCF_053596855.1 of Streptomyces sp. NPDC001617. Classification (NCBI taxonomy): domain Bacteria; kingdom Bacillati; phylum Actinomycetota; class Actinomycetes; order Kitasatosporales; family Streptomycetaceae; genus Streptomyces; species Streptomyces sp. NPDC001617. The sequence continues at coordinate 48,702 of NZ_JBSFHA010000045.1, read as the reverse complement.
GATCAGCCGCTTCGGCTCCTCCTCGATGATCTGGAGGGTGTCCAGGCCGAAGTGCTGGGTGATGCGGTCGGCGAAGACCGGGCCGATGCCCTTGACGAGCCCCGAGCCGAGATAGCGCCGGATGCCCTGGACGGTGGCCGGGAGGACGGTCGTGTAGTTCTCCACGGTGAACTGCTTGCCGTACTGGGGGTGTGAGCCCCAACGGCCCTCCATCCGCAGGGATTCGCCGACCTGGGCACCGAGCAGCGCACCGACGACCGTGAGGAGGTCGGCGCCGCCCCGGCCGGTGTCGACGCGGGCGACCGTGTAGCCGTTCTCCTCGTTGGCGTAGGTGATGCGTTCGAGTACGCCTTCCAGGACGGCCAGTCGCCGTTCACCCGTGGGATTCTCCGCCTGCTGAGCCATGATCCGACGGTACCGGTGGGGTCTGACACAGAGGAGCGAAGAGGGTGTCCCGGGGCAGGACGGCCGGCACGTCCTCACGCGTGGCCAGGGCCGCGGCGGCGGCCAGGTGGCCCAGGCGCAGGCCTGCCTCGGGGGCGCGGCCTTCGAGGAGGGCCGCCAGATAGCCGGCGGCGAAGGCGTCGCCGGCGCCCACTGGTTCGACGATCCGGGCGGCCGGGGCGGGCGCGAAGGCCTCGGTGCCGTCGGTGCCGTACGCCGTCGCGCCGTATCCGGCGTCCTTGACGACGAGGGTCCCGCCGGGGCCGAGGAGGTCGCGGACGGCTGCGGGGGTGCGGGTGCCCCACAGGGTCTCGGCCTCGTCGCGGCCGACGAACACCAGGTCGGCGGCGCGGGCCAGTTGGAGGAGGACGGGGGCCGCGTCCGCCGGGTGGTCCCGCCACAGGGACGGGCGATGGTTGACGTCGAAGGAGATCAACGGCCCGGGGACGGCCCGGTGGGCGACGAGACGGGTGACCAGTTCGGCGCAACTGTCCGACAGGGCGGCGGTGATGCCGGAGAGGTGGAGGACCCGGGCCCGGTGCAGCAGGGGCAGGCCGGCCAGGGCCGGGCCCATGGCGGAGGCGGCCGAGCCGCGTCGGTAGTAGTGGACGCCGGTGCCGTCGGGACCGGGGTCCTTGAAGTAGACGCCGGTCGGCCGCTCCGGGTCCGTCCGGGCGGCGGAGACGTCCACGCCCCGGTCCGCCAGATCGGCGAGGACGCGCCGGCCGAGCGGATCGTCGCCGACCCGGCCGAGCCAGGCCGCGCGGTGCCCGAGGGCGACCAGGGCGCAGGCCACGTTGGACTCCGCGCCGCCGACGGCCAGCGCGAGCGTTCTCTGGTGCGCGAGGGGGCGGGCGTCCACGGGACCGAGGACGGCCATGGTCTCGCCGATGCACACCACCTCGGTGGGGGCCTCCGCGTCAGCGCCCCTCACGTGTCCAGGACCCGGTGCAGGAACTGCTGGGTGCGCTGCTGGGCCGGGTTGCCGAAGACCTGCTCGGGCGGCCCCTGTTCGAGGACGACACCGCCGTCCATGAAGACGACGCGGTCGGCGGTGTCCTTGGCGAAGCGCATCTCGTGGGTGACGACGACCATGGTCATGCCGTCCTCGGCGAGCGAGCGCATGACACCGGTGACCTCGCCGACGAGTTCGGGGTCGAGGGCGGAGGTCGGCTCGTCGAAGAACATGATCGCGGGGTCCATGGCGAGCGCGCGGGCGATGGCGACGCGCTGCTGCTGGCCGCCGGAGAGCTGGGCGGGGTAGGAGTCGGCCTTGTCCGACAGTCCCACCCGCTTCAGGGCGGCCCGGCCGCGCTCCTCGGCCTCCGTGCGGGCGAGCCCCCGCACCTTCAGCAGGGCGAGGGTGACGTTGCCGAGGGCCGTCTTGTGCGGGAACAGGTTGAACTGCTGGAAGACCATGCCGACATGGCCGAAGATCTCGGGGGCGCGCTTGCGGTCGTGCAGCGGTACGCCGTTCACCCACACCTCGCCGCTGTCGGCGCGCTCCAGGTCGCACATGATGCGCAGCAGGGTGCTCTTGCCGGAGCCGCTGGCGCCGATGAGGACGACGACCTCGCCCGGTTCCACGTCGATGTCGACGCCCTTGAGGACCTCCAGGTCACCGAAGCGCTTGTGCACGCCGGAGAGGGCGATCCGGGCGGGGGTCACCGCCTGCTGCGCGGTGGGGTCGGTGATCATCATGCGGTGACGGCCTTTCGCTCCATGTGCCGCACGAGCAGCGACAGCGGGTAGCAGATGACGAAGTAGAGGACGGCGACTGCCATGTAGGAGGTCGCCGGCGAGCCCACGCGGTCGATGACTGCCTGGCCCTGGCGGACCAGTTCGACGTAGCCGATGACCACGGCGATGGAGGTGTCCTTGATCAGCGAGAGGTACTGGCCGACCAGCGGCGGCAGGACGATCGCGCGGGTCTGGGGCAGTACGACGCTCACGAACGTCCTCCCCCGGCCCAGCCCCAGCACCCGCGCCGCCTCCCACTGGCCGCGCGGCACCGCCTCGATCCCGGCCCGGAAGATCTCGGCGATGTAGGCGCCCTGGTAGAGGGTCAGGGCAAGCAGGGCGGCACCGAAGATGGTGATGCCGAAGCCGCTCAGATAGGCGGCGCCGAAGTAGATGAACAGCATCTGGATGAGCAGCGGGGTGCCGCGGAAGACCTCCAGATAGCCGCGGGCGAACTGGGCCAGCACCGGGATGCGGCTGGTGCGGATCGCGGCGACGACCAGTCCGAGGAGCGTGCCGGTGGCGATCGCGGCGAGCGACAGCTGGACGGTGGCCCACAGCCCGGAGAGGTAGAGCTCGCGGTTGGACCAGATGACGGACCAGTCCATCTCAGGCCTCCTTCGGGGCGGGCCGCGCGGGCAGCAGACGCCGTACGGCACTCAGCGGACGCGGCCGGGCGGCAGGCCGCAGCGGGGGCTTGAAGGCGACGCGCCCGACGAGCCCCGCCACCACGACCACCGCGTTGGTGAGGACCAGGTAGAGCACGGCGGCGATGCCGAAGACCTGGACGGTCAGCAGGGTGCGGGAGTTGATGACCATCGAGGTACCGGTCAGTTCGGGCACCGAGATGGCGGACAGCAGGGACGAGCCGAGGATGATCTGCACCAGCTGGTTGACGACGGCCGGGTAGACGTTGCGCAGCGCCTGCGGCAGCACTACGTGCGCGAAGGTGCGGGTCGGGCTCAGGGCGAGTACCCGGGCGGCCTCGCGCTGGCCGCGCGGGACGGCCTGGATGCCCGCGCGGAAGATCTCGGTGAGGTACGCGCCGACGTTCACGCCGAGGGCGAGCACGCCCGCCTGCACCGGGGTCAGCCGCAGGCCGGCCGACGGGAGCGCGAAGTAGGCGACGAACATCTGCAGCAGTACGGGGGTGTTGCGGATGACCTCGACGTAGACGGCGGCGGGTGCGCGCAGCACGAGGAGACGGGATCCACGGGCGAGCGCGCCGAGCAGGCCGAGGGCGAAGGCGAGCACGAAGGCTTCCAGCGACAGCCGCAGGGACAGCCAGGCGGCGTCCAGATAGGTGGGCCAGTCCCGGAGGGCGTAGCTCCAGTCGACGAACATGGGACTCCTCCCGGGGCGGCGGGAAGGACCCCGCCGCCCGACCGGGACTCAGTGGGTCGAGGTCAGTAGGACGGGTTGAGCGGGTAGGGGCGGCTGACGCCGAACCACTTCTTGTAGAGGTCGGCGGCCTGCCCGGAGGCGTTGAACTCCCGCAGCCAGGTGTTGACCCACTGCAGCCAGGTGGCGTCGCCGAGCGGCACGCCGATGCCGTTGTACTCCAGCGGCACCACGGACTCCTTGGTCACCTTCAGCGAAGGGTCCTGCTTGGCCTGGTAGTTGAGGAAGTTGGAGTCCTCGACCATCGCGTCGGCCTGACCCTGCTTCACCGCGAGAACGGCGGCGGAGGAGGTGTCGTACTCCTGGATCTTCGCCTTGGGGTTGCCGGCCGTCACCGCGTCGCCGTTGGTGGAGCCCTTGGTGACGGCGACCGTCTTGCCGGTCAGGTCCTTGAGGGTGTCGATGCCGCTGGACTTCTTCACCAGCAGCACCTCGCCCGCGACGATGTACGGGTCGCTGAAGGCGACCTGCTTCGCCCGCTCTGCCGTGGTGGTGAAGTTGCAGACCACCGCGTCGACCTTCTTGGTCTGCAGGTTCGGGATGCGGTTGGCGGACGTGGTGTCGACGATGTGCACCTTGACGCCGAGGGCCGTGGCCATGGCGGTGGCCACGTCGACGTCGAAGCCCTGCGGCTTGTTGTTCTTGTCCATCGAGCCGAACGGCGGGAACGTCAGGCAGCTGGCCACGTTGAGGGTGCCGCGCTTGATGACGTCCTGGAGCGTCGAGGACTGCCGGCCGGAGGCCGTGCCGGAGGTGCCGGCGGAGGCGGAGGTGCAGGCGGACAGGGATGCGACGGCGGTCACACCGATACAAATCGCCATCAGGTTGCGGGTACCGTGACGAAGTCTCATCACTTGCGTTCCGTTCCGGGAGGGTGCGAGGGGAGGCGGGGCCGGGGAAGCCGGGGCCGGGGAGCCAGGTGGCCGAAGGCCGGAGAAGAAGACCGAAGAGAGTGTTGTTCTGCAATGCAGAACAACGTTTCGCATTGCGCTGCGGATTGCGTTGCGGAGAAATTAGCCCGGAGCCCCAGAGCCGTCAACGGCGGATTTCAATATGTAACATTCAGTTTTGCAATGCAGTACGGTAGGGTGCGCCTCGTGACCCTCGACGCCCCCGAAACCCGCCGCAACTCCTCGTCCTCCCTGCGGCGCGCGCTGAGCATCCTGATGTACCTGGCCGAGGACGACGGCCATCCGCACGGCACGTCCCTCACCGACCTGGCCACCGGCCTCCAGCTCAGCAAGAGCACGATCCTGCGGCTTCTGGCCCCGCTGCGGGACACCCGCCTGGTCGACCAGGATCCGGAGAGCGGCCACTACCGGCTCGGCCCGCAGAACGCCCTGCTCGGACAGGTCTACCTGGAGCGGCTGGACATCCGGCGGACGGCGTCACCCCTGCTGCACCGACTCGCCCAGGACGCGCGCGAAGCGGTGCACCTGGTCAGCTTCGACCCGCCGGAGATCGTCTACATCGACAAGGTGGAGAGCCCGCAGGCCGTACGCATGCACTCCCGGGTCGGCGGTCGCCAGCCGGCGTACTGCACGGCGACCGGCAAGGCGTTCCTCGCGCACGCGGCCGACGAGGTCCTCGACAAGGTGCTCGCGGCCGGCCTCCCCGCCCGCACGCCGTCCACGATCACGTCCCCCGACCAGCTCCGCGCCGACCTCGCGGTCATCCGCGAACGCGGCTACGCCATCGACGACGTGGAGAACGAACTCGACATCCGCTGCGTGGCCGCACCGGCGTTCAACCACGCCGGCGCGGTCGTGACGGCGATCAGCATCTCGGGCCCCGCGTCCCGGGTGACGCACGAACGGCTGCCGGAGATCGGCCGCCGGGTCACGGAGACGGCGCGGGAGCTGACGGAGCTGCTGGGCGGGGCGGCACCGACGTCCTGACCCACATCCCGGTCGCCCCCTGACCGCGTAGCCGCATCGGCCCGCCGCGCACCGGCGCTTCATCACGATCCGGTCTCGGGGGCTTGCGCCCGATCGTGTAATCGATTCCAATCCTCCCTGCACGGAGTCGTGTAATCGATTCCACACATTCCACGAGGAGGTGGAGCGGCGATGGCGAGCATCAAGGACGTCGCGGCCGAGGCGGGGGTTTCCGTCGCCACGGTGTCGCGCGTTCTGAACGACCATCCGTCGGTCAGCGCCGAGGCACGTACCCGCGTGCTGGCCGCCGTCGAGGCGCTGGGCTACCGCCCGAACGCCGTCGCCCGTTCGCTGCGCACCGACCAGACCCACACCCTCGGCCTGGTCATCAGCGACGTGATGAACCCCTACTTCACCGAGCTGGCCCGCTCCGTCGAGGAGGAGGCCCGCGCGCTGGGGTACAGCGTGATCATCGGGAACGCCGACGAGCGGCCGGACCTCCAGGACCACCACGTGCGGACCCTGCTGGACCGCCGTATCGACGGGCTGCTGGTCTCCCCCACCGACGGCGGCTCGCCGTTGATGCTGGACGCCGCGCGGGCCGGGACGCCCATGGTGTTCGTCGACCGGTGGATCCCGGGTGTCGACGTACCCGTGGTGCGGGCCGACGGACGGGCCGCCGTACGGGATCTCGTCGCGCATCTGCACGGGCTGGGGCATCGCAGGCTCGCGATCATCGCGGGGCCCGCGGCCACCACGACCGGGCGGGAGCGTGTCGAGGTCTTCCGGGAGGCGCTCGCCGAGTACGGGCTCGGGCTGCCCGACGCCTACACAGGGCAGGGCGACTTCCAGGCCGAGAGCGGCCGGCGGGTCACCGAGGGCTTCCTCGACCTGCCCGAGCCGCCCGAGGTCGTGTTCGCGGCCGACAACCTGATGGCGCTGGGCGCGTTGGACGCCGTACGCGCGCGTGGGTTGCGCGTTCCGCAGGACATCGCGCTGGCCGCCTTCGACGACATCCCGTGGTTCGTGCACACCGATCCGCCGATCACCGCGATCGCCCAGCCCACGGGCGAGCTGGGGCGTGCCGCCGTGCGCGCGCTCGTCGATCGCATCGAGGGACGGCCCCCCGAGTCCGTCACCCTCACCGCCCGGCTCGTCGTACGCCGCTCGTGCGGTGAGAACCCTGAACAGAACAGGAGCCTGTCGTGAGCAACGCGGACGAGTTGCTGCGCATCGAGGGCATACGGAAGACCTTCCCCGGCGTGGTCGCGCTCGACGGCGTCGACTTCGACCTGCGCCGGGGCGAGGTCCACGTACTCCTCGGTGAGAACGGTGCCGGCAAGAGCACGCTGATCAAGATGCTGTCCGGCGCCTACCACCCCGACGAGGGCCGTGTCCTGGTGGACGGCGAGGAGGTGCACATCCGCGACGCGCAGGACGCCGAGCGGCTGGGCATCGCCACCATCTACCAGGAGTTCAACCTCGTCCCCGACCTGAGCGTCGCCGAGAACATCTTCCTGGGCCGCCAGCCGCGCCGCCTCGGGATGATCGACCGGAAGCGGATGGAGGCCGACGCCGAGGTGCTGCTGAAGCGTGTCGGCGTCAACGTGTCGCCACGCGCGCGTGTCCGCGAACTCGGCATCGCACGCCTCCAGATGGTCGAGATCGCCAAGGCGCTGAGCCTCGACGCGCGCGTGCTGATCATGGACGAGCCGACCGCCGTGCTCACCTCCGAGGAGGTCGAGAAGCTCTTCGCGATCGTGCGGCAGCTCCGCGAGGACGGGGTCGGCATCGTCTTCATCACCCATCACCTGGAGGAGATCGCCGCCCTGGGCGACCGGGTGACGGTGATCCGCGACGGCAGGTCCGTCGACCAGGTGCCCGCCGCCACCCCCGAGGACGAGCTCGTGCGGCTGATGGTGGGCCGGTCCATCGAGCAGCAGTACCCGCGTGAACAGCCCGAGACGGGCGCCGCGTTGCTGACCGTCGAGGGGCTCACCCGGGACGGCGTCTTCCATGACGTCAGCTTCGAGGTGCACGCCGGTGAGGTCGTCGGGATCGCGGGCCTCGTCGGCGCCGGGCGTACCGAGGTCGTGCGGGCCGTGTTCGGCGCGGACCCGTACGACAAGGGGGCCGTCAAGGTCTCCGGGACACCGCTGAAGGGCCATGACGTGGGCGCGGCCATGACGGCCTGCATCGGGCTGATCCCCGAGGACCGCAAGGGCCAGGGGCTGGTGCTCGACCAGACCGTCGAGGAGAACCTCGGCCTGGTGACCATGCGCGCCGCCACGCGCGCGGGGCTCGTCGACCTCAAGGGCCAGCGCGAGGCCGCCGCGCGGATCGCCGAGCAGCTCGGGGTCCGGATGGCGGGACTCCAGCAGCACGGGCGCACGCTGTCCGGCGGCAACCAGCAGAAGGTCGTCATCGGCAAGTGGCTCCTCGCCGACAGCAAGGTGCTGATCCTCGACGAGCCGACGCGCGGGATCGACGTCGGCGCCAAGGTCGAGATCTACCAGCTGATCAACGAGTTGACGGCCGCCGGGGCCGCCGTACTGATGATCTCCAGTGACCTCCCCGAGGTGCTCGGCATGAGCGACCGGGTGCTGGTGATGGCCCAGGGCCGGATCGCCGGCGAACTCGCGGCCGACGAGGCCACCCAGGACTCCGTGATGGCCCTCGCCGTCAGCAACCCCACGAACGAGAAGACCGAAACGGAGGCCAGCCGTGGCCACTGACACGCTCAAGAGCCGGGCGGGCGCCGGCAGCGCCACCAGCGGGCTGCGCCGCCTCCTGCTCGACAACGGCGCGCTCACCGCGCTGATCGTCCTGGTCATCGCCCTGTCGGCGCTGTCCGGTGACTTCCTGACGACGGACAACCTGCTCAACGTCGGCGTCCAGGCGGCGGTGACCGCGATCCTGGCCTTCGGCGTCACCTTCGTGATCGTCTCGGCGGGCATCGACCTGTCGGTCGGCTCGGTGGCGGCCCTGTCGGCCACCGTCCTCGCCTGGAGCGCCACTGCGCACGGCGTGCCGGTCTTCCTGGCGGTCGTGCTGTCCGTCGCGACCGGCATAGCGGCGGGCCTGGTCAACGGCTTCCTGATCGCGTACGGGAAGCTGCCGCCGTTCATCGCGACGCTCGCCATGCTGTCGGTGGCGCGCGGTCTGTCGCTGGTGATCTCCGAGGGCTCCCCGATCCCCTTCCCGGACTCGGTCTCGCACCTCGGCGACACCCTCGGCGGCTGGCTGCCGGTGCCCGTGCTGGTCATGATCGTGATGGGTCTGATCGCGGCCTTCGTGCTCGGGCGGACGTACATCGGACGCTCCATGTACGCGATCGGCGGCAACGAGGAGGCGGCTCGTCTGTCGGGTCTGCGGGTCAAGAAGCAGAAGCTCGCGATCTACGCCTTCTCCGGCCTGTTCGCCGCGGTCGCGGGCATCGTGCTCGCCTCCCGGCTCTCCTCCGCGCAGCCGCAGGCCGCCGACGGCTACGAGCTGGACGCGATCGCCGCGGTCGTCATCGGCGGCGCCTCGCTGGCCGGCGGCACGGGCAAGGCGTCCGGCACCCTCGTCGGCGCGCTGATCCTGGCGGTGCTCAGGAACGGCCTCAACCTGCTGAACGTGTCCGCCTTCTGGCAGCAGGTCGTCATCGGTGTGGTCATCGCGCTCGCGGTGCTCCTCGACACGCTGCGGCGCAGGGCGGGGGCGACCCCGGTGGCCGCCGGCCCGGGTGGCAACAAGACCAGGCAGGCGGGGACGTATGCCCTCGCGGCGGTGGTGACCGTGGCGCTCGTGGGCGCGACCTCCTTCCTGCACAACGGCTCCTCGTCCTCCACCACCCCGAAGATGGGCCTGTCCCTGTCCACCCTCAACAACCCCTTCTTCGTGCAGATCCGGGCGGGCGCCCAGGCCGAGGCGAAGAAGCTGGGCGTGGACCTGACCGTCACCGACGCCCAGAACGACGCCTCGCAGCAGGCCAACCAGCTGCAGAACTTCACCAGTTCGAACCTGGGCGCGATCATCGTCAACCCGGTCGACTCGGACGCGGCGAGCAATTCCGTGAAGGCCGCCGACCAGGCGAAGATCCCGGTCATCGCGGTCGACCGCGGAGTCAACAAGGCGAGCGTGGACGCCCTCGTGGCCTCCGACAACGTCAAGGGCGGTGAGCTCGCGGCCCGGACGATCGGCGAGAAGCTGGGCGGCAAGGGCAAGATCGTGATCCTGCAGGGCCAGGCGGGCACCTCCGCGGCCCGCGAGCGCGCGGCCGGTTTCGCGGCGGGCCTCAAGGCCTACCCGGGCATCCAGGTCGTCGCCCAGCAGCCCGCCGACTTCGACCGCACCAAGGGCCTCGACGTGATGTCGAACCTGCTCCAGGCCCACCCGGACGTCCAGGGCGTCATCGCCGCCAACGACGAGATGGCGCTCGGCGCGATCAAGGCGCTGGGCTCCAAGGCCGGAAAGTCGGTCTCCGTGGTCGGCTTCGACGGCACGCCGGACGGGCTCACGGCCGTGAAGAACGGCACGCTGTACGCATCTGTGGCACAACAGCCGTCGATGCTGGGCAAAATCGCCGTGGACAACGCGCTGAAGGCCATTGAGGGCAAGACGGTCGAGGAGACGGTGAAGGTGCCGGTGAAGGTGGTCACGAAGGAGAACGTGGCCGGCTTCACGGGCTGACAACGGGGAAGCGGGCGGGCGGTCCTGTGCGACCGCCCGCCCCACGGCACTGACTAGGGGAGCCATTTCATGTACGACTACGACCTACTGGTCGTAGGGTCGGCCAACGCCGACCTGGTGATCGGCGTAGAGCGACGGCCCGGGGCCGGCGAGACGGTACTCGGGTCCGACCTGGCCGTGCACCCCGGCGGCAAGGGCGCCAACCAGGCGGTCGCCGCCGCCCGCCTCGGGGCCCGTACGGTCCTGCTGGCCCGGGTCGGTGACGACGCGTACGGCCGGCTGCTGCTCGACTCGCAGCGGGCGGCCGGCGTCGACACACTGGGCGTGCTGGTGGGCGGGGCGCCGACCGGCGTCGCGCTGATCACCGTCGACCCGTCGGGGGACAACAGCATCGTGGTGTCACCGGGCGCGAACGGCCGGCTGACCCCGCAGGACATCCGTACGGCGGCCAGCCTCTTCCTCGCCTCCCGGGTGGTGTCGGTCCAGCTGGAGATCCCGCTGGAGACGGTCGTGGAAGTCGTGCGGAATCTGGCCGAGGGCAGCCGTTTCGTCCTCAACCCCTCCCCGCCCCGCCCGCTGCCGACCGAGGTGCTGGCGGCCTGCGACCCGCTGATCGTCAACGAGCACGAGGCGAGGGTGGTCCTCGGCGAGACCTGTGTGAGCGACCGCCCCGAGGACTGGGCGCGGCTGCTGCTGGCCAAGGGCCCGCGGTCGGTGGTGATCACCCTGGGCGCGGAGGGCGCGCTGGTGGCCTCCTCGGCGGGGGTGACGCGGGTGCCTTCGGTGAAGGTGGACGCGGTCGATACGACGGGTGCGGGCGACGCCTTCACGGCGGCGCTGGCGTGGCGGCTGGGGGCGGGCGCGTCCCTGGCCGAGGCGGCCGCGTACGCGGCCCGGGTCGGGGCCGCCGCCGTCACCAGGGAGGGCGCGCAGGTGTCCTTCCCGACCGCCGAGGAGGTCGACGCACTGTGAAGAAGGCGGGAATCCTGAACCGTCATCTCTCCGGGGCGCTGGCCGAGTTGGGGCACGGGGACGGGGTGCTGGTGTGCGACGCGGGCATGCCGATACCGAAGGGGCCGCGCGTGGTCGACCTCGCCTTCCGTGCCGGGGTGCCGTCCTTCGCGACGGTCCTGGACGGGCTGCTGGCCGAGCTGGTGATCGAGGGCGCCACGGCCGCAGCGGAGGTCATGGAGGCGAACCCCGGGGTCGCCGCCCTGCTCAAGGACGAGTTCCCCGAGCTGCAACTCGTCTCGCACGAGCGGCTGAAGGAGCTGTCGGCGGGGGCGCGGCTGGTGGTGCGCACGGGCGAGGCGCGGCCGTACGCAAATGTGCTGCTGCGGTGCGGGGTGTTCTTCTGAGGCGAGCGGTGCGCATCGGCGGGCCCCGGCACCCCGGGCCCGCCGGTCCGTCTTCCGGTCGTCCGCGGTTCAGCAGGACGCGTACCACTTGTGGGAACGGAGCTTGACGTCGAGGCTAGCCCCGTGCAACCGCGTCACCACAAATTCGAGGGGGCCCGATCCGTCGACCGGGCCCCCTCGGCTTTTCCCCTCCAACATCAGAACCCCCGCGATCCCCCCAGATCCCCCTCCAAGAGTCCTGATGCCAAGTACGACCCGCCGACTGCCGGAAGGGTTGTACGGAAACTTCAAGAATTTTTCGCGGGTGGCCGTCAGACCCGTACGACATCCCCCACACGCACCCGCCCACCCCGCACCACCTGCGCATACGCCCCCGCACACGGCTCCGGCGCGCGGTCCGGGAGGGCGGGGACGCGGTTGTGGCGGGCCGGGACGCGCAGGGCGTCGGGGTCGCGGGGGAAGGGGCCGTGGGCCAGGGTGGGGATCGCGCAGCGAGGGGTGAGGGCGATCACCCGGAGGATCAGCTCGTCGCCGACGGTCAGTTCCTTGCCCAGCCAGTCGCTCTCGGGGAAGCCGTCCTCGTCGAGGTCGATGACCAGGTTGGGGCGGTAGCGCTCGGCCTCGACCGTGCCACGCGGGCTCAGGGCGGCGATGCGGGCCAGGGTCGCGGTGGTGATCAGGTGGACCGGCGCGAAGTCGAAGAAGGTGCCGGGCGGGGAGGCCGAGCCGAACTGGACGAGGTCCGCCTCCACCTGGGCGTCCAGGCCCGATTCCAGGACCTGCTCCGGGCGGGAACGGTCGAGCGCGGCGGCGGGCGGGGGCGTGTCGGTCAGGGTGACCGTGCGGCCGACGAGGGCCGAGAGGGCGTCGTCGGTGCCGGGGCCGGTGCTGCGGAGGGTCCGGCCGTCCGGGGTGGTGATGTCCGCGCCGGTCTGCGTGAGGGTCGCGGCGCAGCTCAGCAGCTCCCGCCACAGACGCGGGGCCTTGGCGCTGGCCACCTTGCCCGTCTCCCGGTCCACCAGCGCGAGCCGCCGGTCGCCCGCGAGACCGCGGTCGGTCACCTCGGCGGCCTCGATCCGCTCGCCGAGCATCGACTTGACCGGGTAGCGCCGCAGGGCGGCCACCGTGCCGGTGGTGCGCTGAGCAGTCACGTGTGTCATGTGTCCCGTTCCCCTGTGCAGGCCGTCCTTCGGCCGAAGGGTAAGACCTTGGTGCCCGCGTCGATGCCGGTGGCGGCCACGGCGATACGTGCGTCCACAGAGGAATTCAGGAACGCACGTACGCCGTGAACTGCCGTGATGAGCAGAAACCGGGTGAAGGTGTTCTCACACGTGCGGTCCGCCGGTGTGCTCGACGAAACGCCGGGCCGTCTCGGCCAGCACCTCGCGGCCGTCCCGGGCCCAGAGGCCGTCGTTGAACAGCTCGACCTCGATCAGGCCGGTGTAGCCGGCGGCCTCGACGTACCCCTTCCACTCCCGCATGTCGATCGCGCCGTCACCGATCTGCCCACGCCCGTTCAGCACGCCCTCCGGCAACGGGGTGGTCCAGTCCGCGAGTTGGAAGGTGTGGATACGGCCGCCGGCGCCCGCGCGGGCGATCTGCGCGGGCGCGTGGTCGTCCCACCAGATGTGGTACGTGTCCACGGTGACGCCGACCTGGTGGGCCGGGAACCTCTCGGCGATGTCGAGGGCCTGGGCCAGCGTCGAGACCACGCAGCGGTCGGAGGCGTACATCGGGTGGAGCGGCTCGATGGCCAGGCGGACGCCGTGCTGCTCGGCGTACGGGCCCAACTCCCCCAGCGCGTCGGCGATCCGCTCCCGCGCTCCATGGAGGTCCTTGGAGCCGGCCGGCAGCCCGCCGGAGACGAGCACCAGCGTGTCCGTGCCCAGCGTCGCCGCCTCGTCGATCGCGCGCCGGTTGTCGTCCAGGGCGGCGGCGCGCTCGGCCGGGTCGATCGCCGTGAAGAAGCCGCCGCGGCACAGGGTGGTGACCGTCAGGCCCGCGTCGCGGATCAGCTTGGCGGTCGCGTCGAGGCCGTAGGACTGGACGGGCTCGCGCCACAGGCCGACGTTGCCGATGCCGAACTCCCGGCAGGCGTCGACCAGTTCGGGCATCGACAGCTGCTTCACCGTCATCTGGTTGATGGAGAAGCGGGACAGGTCTCCGAGTGTGCTCACTGGTTCACCCCGTACAGCGACAGCAGGTTCTTCATCCGTTCCTCGGCCGGCTTCGGGTCCGGGAACAGACCCAGTCCGTCGGCGAGTTCGTAGGCGCGGGCGAAGTGCGGGAGGGAGCGGGCCGACTGGAGGCCGCCGACCATGGTGAAGTGCGACTGGTGACCCGCGAGCCAGGCCAGGAACACCACGCCCGTCTTGTAGAAGCGCGTCGGCGCCTGGAAGAGATGGCGGGACAACTCGACCGTGGGGTCGAGGAGTTCACGGAAGCCGACAACGTTGCCGGTGTCCAGCACCCGTACCGCCTCCGCCGCCAGCGGGCCCAGCGGGTCGAAGATGCCGAGCAGGGCGTGGCTGAAGCCCTTCTCGTCGCCGGCGATCAGTTCGGGGTAGTTGAAGTCGTCGCCCGTGTAGCAGCGCACACCCTGCGGGAGCCGGCGCCGGATGTCGATCTCGCGCTGGGCGTCGAGGAGCGAGACCTTGATGCCCTCCACCTTGTCGGGGTGGGCGGCGATGACCTCCAGGAAGGTGTCGGTGGCCGCGTCGAGGTCGGACGACCCCCAGTAGCCCTCCAGCGCCGGGTCGAACATCGGGCCGAGCCAGTGCAGGACGACCGGCTCGGACGCCTGGCGGAGGAGGTGGCCGTAGACCTCCAGGTAGTCCTCCGGGCCGGACGCGGCGGCCGCGAGCGCCCGGGACGCCATCAGGATGGCCTGTGCGCCGGACTGCTCGACGAGGGCGAGCTGCTCCTCGTAGGCCGCCCGGACCTCCACGAGAGACCCGGCGGTGATCTGGTCGGTGCCGACACCGCAGGCGATACGGCCGCCGACGGCCTTGGCCTCGGCGGCACTTCGGCGGATCAGCTCGGCCGCACCCGCCCAGTCCAGGCCCATCCCGCGCTGCGCGGTGTCCATGGCCTCCGCGACACCGAGGCCGTGGGACCAGAGGTGGCGGCGGAAGGCGAGGGTGGCGTCCCAGTCGACGGCTGCCGGGGAGTCGGGCGACACGTCCGCGTACGGGTCGGCGACCACGTGGGCCGCCGAGAAGACCGTACGCGAGGTGAGGGGCGAGCCGGGGGTGACGGCCAGCGGCTCGGGGCGGGGCTCGTACGCCCTCAACCCGCCCTTGAAGTCGGGGAGTCGGATGGTCACAGCGAGATCTCCGGTACGTCGAGACGCAGGCCCTCGGTCGAGGACTTCAGGCCCAGTTCGGCGAGCTGGACGCCGCGGGCGCCGGCGAGGAGGTCCCAGTGGTAGGGGGCGTCGGCGTAGACGTGCTTGAGGAAGAGTTCCCACTGCGCCTTGAAGCCGTTGTCGAAGTCCTCGTTGTCCGGGACCTCCTGCCACTGGTCGCGGAAGGAGTAGGTGGCCGGGATGTCCGGGTTCCAGACCGGCTTGGGGGTCAGGGAGCGGTGCTGGACACGGCAGTTGCGCAGGCCCGCGACCGCGGAGCCCTCGGTGCCGTCCACCTGGAACTCCACCAGCTCGTCGCGGTTGACGCGCACGGCCCAGCTGGAGTTGATCTGGGCGATCGCGCCGCCGTCGAGCTCGAAGATGCCGTAGGCGGCGTCGTCGGCCGTCGCGTCGTAGGGCTTGTCGTTCTCGTCCCAGCGCTGCGGGATGTGGGTGGTGGCGATGGCCTGGACGGACTTCACCCGGCCGAACAGCTCGTGGAGGACGTACTCCCAGTGCGGGAACATGTCGACGACGATGCCGCCGCCGTCCTCTGCGCGGTAGTTCCAGGAGGGGCGCTGGGCGGTCTGCCAGTCGCCCTCGAAGACCCAGTAGCCGAACTCGCCGCGGATGGAGAGGATGCGGCCGAAGAAGCCGCCGTCGATGAGGCGCTTGAGCTTGAGCAGGCCCGGGAGGAAGAGCTTGTCCTGGACCACGCCGTGCTTGATGCCCGCGTCGCCCGCCAGGCGGGCGAGCTCCAGGGCGCCCTCCAGGCCGGTGGCCGTCGGCTTCTCGGTGTAGATGTGCTTGCCCGCCGCGATCGCCTTCTTGATCGCCTCCTCGCGGGCCGAGGTCACCTGGGCGTCGAAGTAGATCTCGACGGTCGGGTCGGCGAGGACCGTGTCGACGTCGGTCGAGATGTTCTCCGGGTCCAGGCCGTGCTGCTCGGCGAGCGCCTTGAGCGCGTGCTCGCGGCGGCCGACCAGGATCGGCTCCGGCCACAGCACGGTGCCGTCGCCGAGGTCGAGGCCGCCCTGTTCGCGGATGGCCAGGATGGAACGGACCAGGTGCTGGCGGTAGCCCATGCGCCCGGTCACCCCATTCATGGCGATACGCACCGTCTTGCGTGTCACGTCATTCCCTTCGTACGCGGGGTCTGCGCCGCGTACGCCCGATCTCCTACTGGTGAGCGTCACAGCAAGCGCTTTCTATGCGATAAGAAGCTAGCCTCTGAGCAGCGGTCTGGACAAGACCGTGACGGAGTCGAGTTGTTCGAGGGGGCGAACAACAGGGAGCTTGACCCGTAGGGTCGGCTCGAAACATTTCGGAACCATGGCCACCCGCGGCCCTGTCTACGAGCACGTACGACGACGTACGAAGAGATGCGCGACCGGAGGACGACGAGATGACGGTGACCCTGGCGGACGTGGCAGCGCGCGCGCAGGTCTCGCCCGCGACGGTGTCGCGCGTGCTGAACGGGAACTATCCCGTGGCCGCCTCCACCCGTGAGCGGGTGCTGAAGGCTGTCGACGAGCTGGACTACGTGCTGAACGGGCCGGCGAGTGCGCTGGCGGCCGCCACTTCCGACCTGGTCGGCATCCTGGTCAACGACATCGCGGACCCCTTCTTCGGGATCATGGCCAGTGCGATCCAGTCGGAGATCGGGGGGCCGGGTGGTCGTGCCGGGGGTGAGCGGCTGGCGGTGGTCTGCAACACGGGGGGTTTGCCGGAGCGTGAGCTGACGTATCTGACCCTGTTGCAGCGACAGCGGGCGGCGGCCGTGGTGCTGACCGGCGGGGCCGTGGAGAACGAGCCGCACGCGGCGGCGGTGGCGTCGAAGCTGCGGAAGCTGGCGGACGCGGGGACGCGGGTGGTGCTGTGCGGGCGGCCGCCCGCGCCGGACACCGGGGCGATCGCGCTGACCTTCGACAACCGTGGGGGCGGTCAGCGGCTGACCGAGCACCTGATCGGGCTGGGGCATCGGCGCCTCGGCTATATCGCCGGGCCGGAGGAGCGCACGACGACCCGGCACCGGCTGGAGGGTCATCGGGCCGCGCTGGCGGCGGCGGGGATCGAGGAAGACCCTCGGTGGACGGTGTGGGGGCGCTACGACCGTCAGGCCGGGTACGAGGCGACGCTGGAGCTGTTGCGGCGGGACGCGTCGCTGACGGCTGTGGTGGCGGCGAACGACTCCGTGGCGCTGGGGGCGTGTGCCGCGCTGCGGGAGTCCGGGTTGCGGATTCCGGAGGATGTGTCCGTCGCCGGGTTCGATGATCTGCCGTTCAGTGTGGACGCGGTGCCGGCGCTCACGACGGTGCGGTTGCCGTTGGCGGAGGCGGGGGCTCGGGCGGGGCGGATCGCCATGGGGCGGGAGGAGCCGCCGCCGGGGGGGATCGCCGCGATTCGGGGGGAGTTGATGGTGCGGGGGTCGTCCGGGGTTCCCCGGGCCGCGGCAACGACCTGACCGCTGCTGGGGGCTGCCGCCCCCAGACCCCCACTTCGGCCTGAACGCCTCGTCCTCAAACGCCGGACGGGCTGGATGACGGGTGGGGGTTCGGGATGGCAGCTCTCGTCCTCAAACGCCGGACGGGCTGGAAGGGGCTGAGCCGGCCTCGCCCGCGCGCGTCGGACGGGCCGGATGACACCGACCGGCACCGGTAACCGCTCTGGGGCCTCAAGCGTCGGAGCGGGCGGATGTCGCGGCGAAGGCGAAGAGTTCGGGTACGCCTCCCTCCCCCTCCTCGGCTGTTCGCACGATGTGCAGGCCCGCCTTCGCCGCGCCGTTCAGCAGGTCGGCCAGGGGTACGTGCCAGGCCCCGACGCGGGCCCGTACGCCGTTGGGGCTGCCGCCGGCGTAGGTGTGGGAGCGGTCGGTGTAGCCGGGGTGCACGACAACCCTCGGTGCCTCTGTGCGATCGGCGAACGCGCCCACGAAGCACGGGTGTACGCCGACGTGGACGAAACGGCCGCCCGGCGTCAGGACTCGGGTGATCTCCCTCAGCACTGCCGCGTAGTCCGGCACGTCCGTGCTGGCCAGGACGCACACCGCCGCCGGTACCGAGCCGTCGGCCAGCGGAAGGGCCGTCGCGTCGGCCAGCGCGACCGGCAACCGCGGTGCGGCATGGCGGAGTTGGTTGCGGGAGAGGTCGATGCCCACGGGGGACCAGCCCAGTCGGGAGAGGGGGTCGGCGTGGGCTCCGGTGCCGCAGCAGACGTCCAGACAGGTTCCGCTGCCGGGGCCGAGCAGGGCGGCCAGGGTCGTGTGGACCCGCCGGACGTAGTCGCCGACGCCGTCGGGCGACATATGGGCGTTGTACCAGTCCGCGTGTGCGTCGTAGGCCGCGATCGTGCTTCCCGGTGCGTTCATCCACAAGAGGTTAGGGAAGGACCCGACGCCGTACACCGCCGTTCGCTGACGGCTGCACGGGCCGGAATCCCGGCCTACGCTCGAACCACCGATGAGTTCCGCGCCGCACCCAGGTCTTCCTTGCCGTATCCGATCAGTCCGGTCGAGCGAACGACAGGAGACAGTCATGCGTATCGTCATCAGCGAGTTCATCAGTCTCGACGGCGTCGTGCAGGCGCCCGGCGGTCCCGAGGAGGACACCGACGGGGGGTTCGCGCACGGTGGGTGGTCGCACCCGTACTTCGATCCGGAGGTGGTGGGCGGGGCCTTCGCTGCGGGGCTGGAGAGTGCCGAGGCGCTGCTGTACGGGCGGCGGACCTATCTGACGATGGCGGAAGCCTGGCCGGAGCGGGCCGGGGATCCTCCCCCGTAAACGGGGGCACCCCCAGCGGACCGGCTCAACGCGCTGAAGAAGTACGTCGTCAGCGACACCCTCCGTGATGAGGAGCTGACCTGGAACAACACCGAGCGGATTCCGGGGAGTGAGGCCGTCCCTCGGATTCGTGCGCTGCGGGAGGCGCCCGGTAGCGACCTCGCCATGATGGGCAGTCCCACCCTCGTCCGGACCCTGATCTCGGAAGGGCTGGTGGACGAGCTTCAGCTCATCCATATGCCGGTTCTCCTGGGTGGCGGCAAGTCCATTTTCCCGGCGGACGGGGTCAAGCGGGGGTTCGAGCTGGTCTCCACGGTCGCGGGCAAGACCGGCGTGCAGGTGAGCGTCTACCGGCCCGTCGGGACCGCCGAAAAGGGGTAGCCGGAACGGGCGTGGGCGTCCTAGGCTCGGTTCGACGGTATCTCTGACTGAGTCAACTATCCGGGGGTTCGACCACCATGACCGTCCAGGACATCCGCGCCTTCAACCGCTTCTACACGAACGTCATCGGTGCCCTCGACTACAGCCGCCACCTCTACGCCCCGTACACCCTCACCGAGTCCCGCGTCCTGTACGAGCTCGCGCACTCCCCACGGACGGACGCCGTCGATCTGCGCACCGAACTCTCCCTGGACGCTGGGTACTTGAGCCGGATTCTCAACAAGTTCGAGGAGGGCGGCCTGATCGAGCGGACCGCCTCGCAACACGACCCGAGGCGTCGGCACGTCAGCCTCACCGCGCGCGGCCGGGAGACCGCCGCGCTGCTCGCCGAGCGGGCCGACGAGTCCGTGGGTGCCCTGCTGTCGACCGTGCCGTCCGCCGACCGGCCCCGGCTCACCGAGGCGATGCAGACGGTCCGGACGCTGCTGTCCGACGGCCGGCCTCCCCGCCGGGAGGACGTGCTGCTGCGCGAGCCGGGGCCCGGCGACCTGGGCTGGATCGTGCAGCGCAACGCCGCGCTGTATGCGGCCGAGTACGGCTTCAACGCCGACTACGAGGGGCTGGTGGCCCGGATCGTCGCGGACTTCGCCGAGGATCACGATCCGCATCTGGAGCGGGTGTGGATCGCCGAGCTCGACGGGCGGCCGGTGGGGTGCGTGATGTGCGTACGGGACGACGCGCCGGCCACCGCCCGGCTGCGGCTGCTGCTCGTCGAGCCCGAGGCGCGCGGGCTCGGCATCGGGGACCGGCTGGTCGGCGCCGTCATCGACTTCGCGCGTGGGGTCGGGTACCGGGAGCTGGTCCTGTGGACCAATGACATCCTCGCCGCGGCCCGGCGCGTCTATCAGCGGCACGGCTTCGTCCTGGCCGCCGAGAAGCCGCATCGCTCCTTCGGGCAGGACCTGAACGGACAGGACTGGCGGCTGGATCTGCACGGCGCACCCGAGTGAGCCCGGGCGAGGACCGGAGCGGCCGGGACCGGCGCCCGGACCCGCACAGCACCCACGCCGCGTACTCCGCGTACGAATGAGCGCAAGCCCGGGACCGTCGCCTGGACCTGCGCGGGGCGCACGAGTGACAGTAGAGCGCATGAAACTGGCGTTCTCCACCCTCGGCGTCCCCGGCCTGCCCATCCCGGACGTGATCCGGCTCGCGGCCACCCACGGCTACCACGGCGTGGAGCTGCGCGCCCACCCGGAGGAGCCGGTGCATCCCGGCATCGATGCCGGCCGACGGGCCGACGTGGCCGCCGAGTTCAAGGCCGGCGGCATCGAGGTGCTGGGCCTCGCCGGGTACGCGCGCGTGGCCGCGCCGGGGGACGACGGTCCCGTCATCGACGAGATCCGCGCCCTCCTCGACCTCGCCCATGACCTCGGCGCCCCCTACGTCCGTGTCTTCCCCGGCGCCGGCACCGAGCAGACCCGCGAGCGGGCCGACGCGACGGCCGCCCGGAGGCTCGGCACGGCCGCGGAGTACGCCGCCGACCTCGGCGTACGCATCCTTCTGGAGACCCACGACTCGCACCGCACCGGCGCCGACGCCATGCGCGTCCTCGGCCTGGTCGGCCACCGGCACGTCGGCGCCCTCTGGGACGTCATGCACACCTGGCTGGGCGGCGAGCAGCCCGCGGAGACCTACGCCGCCCTCTCCCCGTATCTCGGCTATGTCCAGGTCAAGGACATCGCCTCCGCCGACGACACGACACCGCTGGCGCTGGGGGCCGGGGTGCTGCCGCTCTCCGACGTCGTGGAGGTGCTCTCCCGGCACGAGTGGGACGGGTGGCTGTGCTGGGAGTACGAGAAGCGGTGGTACGAGGAGGCAGCGCCGCTGGAGGGGCTGCTGGAGGTGGGCCGCGCACATCTGGGGCGGTTGCTCAACGACTCGGCGTGACCCGTGACGTAATTCGGTGGCGGGGGCGGGCTCCCGCTGCTTAGGGTCCCCCGGTGATTCCACAGCGGCCCGCCCCGTACCCTCTCCTGCCCTCATGAGCCTCGGCCGTACGTTCCTCGACGTCCGGCCGCTGCGCACCTCACCCGTCTTCCGGCGGCTGCTGATCGGGCGCACGGTGTCGACGCTGGGCAGCTTCATGACCATGGTCACCGTCATGTACCAGGTGTGGGACATGACCCACAGCTCGGTGTGGACGGGCGCGGTGGGGCTGGCGCAGGCGGTGCCCATGGTCGGGGTCAGCCTGTTCGCGGGGGCCTGGGTCGACCGGACGGACCGGCGGCGGATGTACCTCACGGGCACCGTCGGCTCGGCGTTCTGCTCCCTCCTCCTGGCCGTGCAGGGCTTCACCGGGCACGTGCCGGTGGCCGTCGTCCTCGCGCTGGTGGCCGTACAGACGTCGTTCGCCGCGCTCGGCGCGCCCGCGGCGGGCGTGTTCGTGCCGAGGCTGCTGCCCAAGGACCAGGTGGGCGCCGGTGTGGCCCTCCAGCAGGCCACCGGCCAGGCGATGATGCTGGTCGGCCCGGCCGTCGCCGGTGTCGTGCTCGGCTGGTGGGGCATCGGCGTCTGCTACCTGCTGGACACCCTGAGCTTCGGCATGTCCTTCTACGGCGCCTACGGGCTCCCCGCGCTGCCGCCCGAGGGCGAGAGGTCCCGGCCCGGCGTCCACGGTGTCCTGGACGGCCTGCGGTTCCTGGTCGGTCACCGCACCGTGCGCGGCGCGCTGCTGACCGATCTGGCGGCCTGCCTCCTGGCCATGCCGACCAGCCTCTTCCCCCTGGTCAACGCCGAACGCTTCGGCGGCGACCCGCGCACCCTGGGCCTCTTCCTGTCCGCCCTCGCCGTCGGCGGCGTCACCTCCACCGCCCTCTCCGGCCCGCTGACCCGACTGGCCCGCCCCGGCCCGGTGATGCTGTGCGCGTCCGCCACCTGGGGCGTGATGCTGGCCCTGTTCGGCCTGACCACCAGCGCCTGGACGGGCCTGGGGATGCTGGCGGTGGCCGGCGCGGCGGACGCGGTCGCGGTCCTCTCCCGCACGACGATCGTCCAGACCCACACCCCCGACGCCCTGCTGGGCCGGGTGACGGCGGCCGAGACGATCGTCGGCCAGGCGGGCCCTCAGCTCGGCAATCTGCGGGCGGGGGTGGTGGCGGGCTGGAGCTCGGGGGCGACGGCGCTGGTCGTCGGGGGTGCGCTGTGTGTGGCGGCGGTGACGGGGGTGGCTGTGTCGACGCCCGAGCTGCGGGAGGGGGCGGCAGAAGTGCCGGACAGCGGCTCGGCTACGGCGCCGGACGCGTCGTGAGTGTCGCGTCCGGGTCCAGGCACCAGTCCAGGACCGCGGGCCAGTCGCCGTAGCCGGCGTCGAGGTCGAGGTGGGCCGCTCCCGGCAGGATCACGGTGGGGATGCCCAGCGGGTCGCCGTACGCGGTGCGGGCGCCCTCGGAGCAGTACGGGTCGTCGTCCCCTGCGGCCAGGAGGGTCGGTCCGGGCAGCGTCGACTCCAGTGGGGGCGGGGTGAATCCGGCGACCTCCGGGATGCCGGCGAGGACGGACGGGGAAGGCGGGGCGACGAGCAGGACCCGGTCGACGCCGAGGCCGGGCAGTCCTCGGTCGACGGCGTGCAGCCAGAGCACCACGCTCAGGCTGTGGGCGACGACGACCCGCTCGGCGGCCGGGTCGAGCGCGCCGAGGTGACCGGCCAACTCGCCGAGCCAGACGTCGAGTTCGGGGTCGTCGGGGTCGGGCAGCCCGGGGTAGACGACATGGTGGCCCAGCTCGCTCAGACGGTCGGCGAGGTGGTGCTGCCAGTGGTCGGCGGGGCGGTGGTTCTGGAAGCCGTGGAGGATGAGGAACTGCGAGGTCATGGGCTCGATGGTGGCCGTGGAGCGAGGCATCGGTCCAGTTAATCTTTCATCGTGGAACAGGTAAGCGAGAGCTTCACAGTCGATCTACGCCGGTTGACCGTCCTGCGCGAGCTGCAGCGCCGCGGCAGCCTGGCCCGCACCGCCGAGGCCCTGCACCTCACCCCCTCCGCCGTCTCCCAGCAGATCGCCGCGCTCGCCCGCGAGGTGGGCGCACCGCTGACGGAGAAGGACGGCCGAGGCGTACGGCTGACGGGCCAGGCCCGTGTCCTGCTGGCCCACGCCGACCTGATCGCGGCCCAACTGGAGCGGGCGCGGGCCGACCTGGCGGGGTACGGGGAGGGCGGCCGCGGGTCGGTGACGATCGGCTGTCTGTCGAGCGGCATCCTCGGTCTGCTGCCCGGGGTGCTGCGGGCGCTGGGCGAGCGGCTGCCGCAGGTCCGCGTGGACGTGGTCGAGTCCCAGCCGCCGGATCTCTTCACCGCGCTGGACAGCGGTCAGGTCGACGTCGCGGTGGCCGTCCACTACGCGGCCGCGCCGCCGCACACGGACGCCCGCTACAGCCGGTTCGACCTGCTCACGGACGTGATGGACATCGCCGTCCCGGCCGGCCACCGCCTCGCCGGTCGCGCCCGGGTCCCGCTGCGGGAGCTGGCGGCCGACGCGTGGATCATCGGGGACGCCCGCAGCTGCGTCGGTGCGGTGGCCCGCTCGGCCTGCGCGGCGGCCGGCTTCACCCCGGACATCCGGCACGCGGTCGACGACTGGGGCGCGCTGGCGGCGCTGGTGGAGGCGGGCCAGGGCGTGGCACTGGTTCCCCGGCTCGTCCGCCCCGTGTACGCCCACCGGCGCCTGGCCCTGCTGACGACAGAGGGCGAGCCACCGCACCGGCATGTGTTCGCGGCGGTGCGGACGGGGGCGGAGGAGGATCCGGTGGTACGGACGGTACTGGACCAACTGCGGCTGACCTCGGGCGAGTTGGCGAAGACAGGGCTCGTCCGAGGAGACGGGCCCGAACGGTCGCCTCACCGACCGACGGCCCGGCGAGCGACCGCTACACCCGCGCCGTGAATCCCGCCACCCGCTCCTCCAACCGCCCCCGGCACTCCGCCCACTCCCCCGCCGTGATGGAGAAGACCGCCGAGTCCCGCAACCGCCCTTCCTCCCCCGGCGCCCAGGACCGCGACCAGTTCCGCAGGACCCCCTCGAAGCGTGCCCCCACGCTCTCGATCGCCGCCCTGGAGCGGCTGTTCCGGGCATCCGTCTTCAGGTCGACCCGCTGCACGCCCCACACCTCGAACGCATGCCGGAAGAGCAGCAGCTTGGCCTCGGCGTTCACGCCCGTGCCCTGCGTCGAGCGGGCCAGCCAGGTGAACCCGACCTCCACCGCGTCGAGCCGGTCGTCCGACCGCCAGCACCGCGGCTCCCAGTACGCCGCGGCCCCCACCGCCCGCCCGGTCGCGAGCGACACCTGCGCGTACGGCGCGAGCCGACCCGTCGACGCCCGCTCCAACTGCGCGTCGACATAGGCGTTCACCTCGTCCGCCCTCGGCACCCACGTGAACGCGTAGGTGTCCCGGTCCTCCTCCGCCGCCACCGCCAAGTCGGCCGCATGCCGGTGCGACAACGGCTCAAGGCGGACCAACTCGCCTTCCAGCAACGGACTTTCGAGCACGTAACCCACGTACGACGCCTCTCAGCTCACCGGTCGTCCGCCAGCCGACTCCGCAGGTCGGCGAACGCCTCGTGGAAACCCGGGAAAGTCTTTCGTACGCATCCCGGGTCGTCGAACGAGATTTCCGGCACCCGCAGGCCGGCCACCGCGAAGGACATGACGATGCGGTGGTCGGCGTACGACTTGATCTCGGCGCCGCGTGGGTCGAGGCCCGGTCGGATCTCGATCCAGTCGGGGCCGGTGGCGACCTCCGCGCCCAGCCGCCGCAGGTTCTCCGCGCACGCCTCCAGGCGGTCGCACTCCTTCACCCGGGTGTTCGCCACGTCCTCGATCCGCACCGGGCCGGAGGCGAAGGGGGCGATCGCCGCCAGTGTCGGCATGGTGTCCGAGATGTCCCGCATGTTGACCGTCAGGCCGCGCAGCTCGCCCGTGCCCCGGACGGAGGTGGCAGCCGGGCCCACCCTCACGTCCGCGCCCATCCTGCGCAGTACGTCGACGAAGCCGAGGTCGCCCTGGAGCGCGCCCTCCCCCAGGCCCGGCACCGTCACCTCCCCGCCCGGCGTCAGCGCGGCCGCCGCGAAGAAGTAGCTCGCGGTCGAGGCGTCGGGCTCGACGGCGTAGGTCGTGGCGCGGTAGCCGCCGGGCGGGACCACGAAGACGTCGCCCTGTCTCTCGACCTCCACGCCGAACGACCGCATCATCGCGATCGTGATCTCCACATAGGGGGCGGACACCAGGTCCGTGACCCGGATGCGCAGGCCCTTGCGGGTCAGCGGGCCGAGCAGAAGCAGCGCCGTCAGGTACTGGGAGGACTGGCCCGCGTCCAGGACCACCTCCCCGCCCTCGACCCCGGCCGCCCGCACGGTCAGCGGATGATGCCCTTCCACCTCCTCGTGCCGCAGGTCCACGCCCAGGTCGCGCAGGGCGCGGGAGAGGGGGAGCAGCGGGCGCCGGCGCATCTGCTCCGACGCGTCGAAGCGGTACGTACCGTGCCCGGCCGCCGCCAGGGTCGGCAGGAAGCGGGCGGTCGTCGCGCCGTCCCGGCAGTACACGTCCGCTTCCGCCATCGCGGGGCCCTGCGGGCGGCCGTCCACCTGCCAGGCGTCCGGCGTGCGGCCGACCCGGTACCCCAGCCGGACCAGCCCCTCCGCGAACCCCTCCGTGTCGTCCGACCTCAGGGGCCGTACGAGGGTGGTGACGCCGTCGGCCGCCGCTGCCAGGAAGAGGGCGCGGGCGGTGATGGACTTGGAACCGGGGATGTCGATCGAGGGCATGCCCTCATGATCGGCCGAGCACCGGCTCGACCGCCGCCTCGTCCACGGGATGGACCGATTCCCGTCGCCCCCGCGTCACCGACACCGGCCCCACCCCGCCCGGCATGGCCTGCCACCAGGGGTTGGTCGTAGTCGCCGTGGACCCGGGCTCCACCTCCCGCCGGGGCGCCCAGCATGGGCGGACAAAGGAGCCGCCCGTCGTCCGGCCATCGCAGAGGCCGTACGCACTCTGCAGGAGCAGTGGCCGAACGTGACGGCACACCCGTCCCGTTGAACCCTCCGGCACCGACTTCCGGGATTCGCCGGGAAGGCGGGAACCCACCCCGAATACGGTTCGTCCAACCCCCAGGCTGCCGGATGAGTCTCCGCCGTGCGGTGTCGGCCCTCGCTGCTGGCTGCGATCGCTGACCTACCCTCTCCGCCGTACTGCGGCCGGCAGCACAGCCGCCATCGGCGCGCCCCCCTCCAACAGCGCCGATGGCGGCCCCTTCGCCAAATCCCTCCCCTGCGCGCTCCCTTGACTGGCAGAAACTTCCCGGATATTGCTTCCCCCACGGAAGTTTCCTTCAGTTGATCTCCAGCTGATCTCCAGCGGATCACTCCGGAAGGAGCGCACGTGCCCTCCAGACGTACCGTTCTCGCCGCCGGCGCAGGCGCCACCGCGGCCCTGGCACTCGGCACCACCCCCGCCCATGCCGGCACCCCCGACGACAAGCGGCTCCGCGCCCTGATCTCCCGAATGTCCCTGGCGGAGAAGGTCGGCCAGCTCTTCGTCATGCGGGTCTACGGCGCCTCCGCCACCGCCCCCGACCAGGCCGACATCGACGCCAACCTCAAGGAGATCGGCGTCCGCACGGCCGCCGAGCTGATCGCCAGGTACCGGGTCGGCGGCATCATCTACTTCACGTGGGCCAACAACACCAAGGACCCGCACCAGATCGCCGGTCTCTCCAACGGCATCCAGAAGGCGTCCCTCACCCAGCCCCGCGGCCTGCCCCTGCTCATCACCACGGACCAGGAACACGGCATCGTCTGCCGCGTCGGCGCACCCGCCACCCTCTTCCCGGGCGCCATGGCCATCGGCGCCGGCGGCTCCCGCAAGGACGCCCACACCCTCGGCCGGATCTCCGGCGCCGAGTTGCGCGCGATCGGCATCAACCAGGACTACGCCCCCGACGCCGACGTGAACGTCAACCCGGCCAACCCGGTCATCGGCGTCCGCTCCTTCGGCGCCGACCCGGAGGCGGTGGCCGGCCTGGTCGCCGCGGAGGTCGGCGGATACCAGCGCTCGCACGTCGCGGCCACCGCCAAGCACTTCCCGGGCCACGGCGACACCGCCGTCGACAGCCACTACGGCTTCCCGGTCATCACCCACACCCGCGAGGTCTGGGAGAAGCTGGACGCCGTGCCCTTCCGGGCCGCGATCAAGGCCGGCATCGACTGCGTCATGACCGCCCACATCCAGTTCCCGGCCCTCGACGACTCCGGTGACCCGGCCACGCTGTCCCACCCGATCCTCACGGGCATCCTGCGCGGCGAACTCGGCTACGACGGGGTGGTCGTCACCGACTCCCTGGGCATGGAGGGCGTACGGACGAAATACGGCGACGACCGCGTCCCCGTGCTCGCCCTCAAGGCCGGCGTCGACCAGCTCCTCAACCCGCCGGACCTGGCGGTCGCCTGGAACGCCGTCCTCAAGGCGGTGCAGGACGGAGAGCTCACCGAGTCCCGGCTCGACGAGTCGATCCTCCGCATCCTGCGCCTGAAGGCGCGGCTCCGGCTCTTCGAGCAGCCGTACGTCAGCCAGGGCCGCGTGGACCGGGTGGTGGGCGTCCCCGCACATCTCGCGGCGGCCGACCGCATCGCCGAGCGGACCACGACCTTGCTGGTGAACGAGGGGGGCCTGCTCCCGCTCTCCCGCCGTACGCACAGGACGGTCCTCGTCGTCGGCGCCGACCCGGCCTCCCCGTCCGGCACGACGGGCCCGCCGACGGGTGTGCTGGCGACGGCCCTCACGGAGCTGGGCTTCACGGCGACGGCCCTGTCGACCGGGACCGCACCCTCCGCCGCCACCATCGCCAAGGCGGTCGCGGCGGCGCAGGACGCGGACGCCGTCGTCATCGCCACCTACAACCTCACGGCGACCGGCTCACAGAGGACCCTGGCCGAGCAGCTGGTGGCGACGGGGCAGCCGGTGGTCGCGGTGGCGATCCGAAACCCGTACGACGTGGCGCAACTGCCCACTGTCCGCGCACAGTTGGCGACCTACTCCTGGACGGACGTCGAGCTGCGGGCGGCGGCCCGGGTGATCGCCGGGAAGGTGGGGCCGCGCGGGAGGCTGCCGGTGGCGGTGCAGCGGGCGGACGATCCGGCGCGGGTGCTGTACCCCATCGGATACGGACTGTCGTACTAAACGGGGCGTAGGGCACATACGTCGCGCACCCGGCGTGCGACCCCCAACGGGCCCAAAGCATCCCGCGCGTCTGGCGTGCGCCCGCTGCGGCGGGCCACGCTGGACCAGGGGGGGGTGGGGGATGGCGATGCGTGAGAGATGGTCCGCGGGGGTGGTCTGCGCACTGCTGTTACTGGTCGTCGGCCTGGTGAGCGGTTGCGGTCTCCTGTCGAAGTCCGGTGCCGGCGGGGACGGGCCCAGCGAGTCCGCGGGAAGCGGACGCGCGACCTCGACCCAACAGACCGGCTACGGGGCGCAGTTCCTGGCGGTCGACGAGTGCAGCTCGTTCGGTACGACGAGCTTCACCGAGGTGCCGTGCACCAGTGAACGGGCGGCGGCGCGGGTGATCGCGCGCTACGACGGCAAGGTGAGCACGGGGCCGTTGTGCCCGGCGACCACCGACTTCGTCCTCCACATCAGCCGGCAGAGTCCATCCTCCGACACGGCCGGGGACGGCACGGTGCCACAGGGCTACGCCTGCATGCGCAACCTGGAGCCCCCGCACCCCGGCGACCCCGGCAACGGGGGCGGCCCGCGCACCCTCGTCGGCGACTGCGTCTACGGCTCGGGCAACGGCCAGGTCCGCGAGACGGCGTGCGACGGCAGCGGGAAGCGGAAGCCGCAGTACAAGGTGGTGAAGGCGGTCGCCAAGCGGGCCCAGTGCCCGACGGGGACGGCGCTGTATGTGCGGCTGAAGGGCAACGAACCGGTGGGCTGCGCGCGGACGGCCTAGGCCCTTCCCCACCGCGACGACCCCCGGCCCCGACCGGAGGGCTGCACACGGGCCGCCCAAGCCCTCCCCCGCCGCGACAACCCCCGGCCGACAGGCGCCCCCGGCCCCGACCAGAGGGCTGCACACGCGCCGCCCAAGCCCTCCCCCGCCGACGGGCAACCCTGGCCCCGGCCTGGGCTACGCGCGGGCCGTCCAGGCCCTCGCCCCGCCGCGACGGCGGCCGGCCACGACGGCGGAGTGCGGCGGGGCCGCGTCCGCGCGCCGTGGCTGCCGGGCGGTGTTACGGACGCAGCGCCGGTTCGCGTTCGACGTCCCGCTGGTCCAGCCTGGCATCGAACGTGGCCAGCGGCTTCGCCTGCGCCGCGGTCGCCGCCGGGACGCCCGCCCACTCCAGGATGCGGGCCGTGGCCAACGTCCTCTGGTCGGCGACCAGGCCGGCGACGTTCGCGCCGTGGTCCAGGCCGGGTGCCGTGAAGACGTACGAGCCCTTCGCGCCCTTGCCGACGCGGAACCGCTCCGCTCCCCAGGGGTCGTTCTGGCCGTAGACCAAGAGCATGTGCCGGGCGTTGTGCCGCACCCAGGTGTCATAAGGGGAGTTGATCAGCAGAGAATCCAGCCGGAGCTGATCGACCCCCGGCTCACCGACCCCTTGATCCACACACACCGGTGTCCCGCGTGCACGGTCACCGGGCCGGCGTGGTGCGAGTACCGCCCCTTGTCGACGACGGGGCGGTTGCCGCGGGCCTGGACGCTGACCGACATGGGCCGCTTGGCGGTGGAGGACTTGGCGGGGAAGGTGACGGCGCAGACGTAGCCGTCGCGCTTGTAGACCTGCACGACCCCCGTGGAGAACGGCAGGTCCCGCACCTTCCGCCCCGCGCAGTACGAGGCGGCCTGCGCGTTCCCCGGCGCCGCCAGCGCGAGCAGTCCGGACGCGGTCAGCACGGCCATGCCGAGCGCCATCCGCCGACGTATCGCACCAGTGTCCACTGCAACCCCTCCCCCATCACCGCCAACGAACGTACTGATGTACGGACGCATGACGTACGTCGGATGGTTGCACGACCGTCAGCGAGACACCCCGACCGGCTCCTCCGCGCCCGGCTCCCCGATGAAGGTCCGCCACAGCTCGGCGTACCGCCCGTCCAGGGCGAGCAGTTCGTCGTGCGTACCGTCCTCGACGACCCGCCCGTGATCCATGACGACCACCCGGTCCGCGCGCGCCGCCGTGGTCAGGCGGTGCGCCACCACCAGGGTCGTACGGCGGCCTGCCAGGCGGTCCGTCGCCAGGTTGACCTGGGCTTCCGTGGCGAGGTCGAGGGCGGCCGTCGCCTCGTCGAGGAGGAGGATGTCGGGGTCGACCAGTTCGGCGCGGGCGAGCGCGATCAACTGGCGTTGGCCGGCCGAGAGGTTGCGGCCGCGCTCGGCGACCTCGTGGAGGTAGCCGCCGTCCAGCGTGGCGATCATCTCGTGCGCGCCGACCGCACGGGCCGCCGCCTCCACCTGGGCGTCGGTGGCGTCGGGGCGGCCGTAGGCGATGGCGTCACGGACGGTGCCCTGGAAGAGGTACGCCTCCTGCGGGACGACACCCAGACGGTGGCGGTACGAGGTGATGTCCAGGGCGCGGAGGTCGGTGCCGTCGACGGTGACCCGGCCGCCCGTGGGGTCGTAGAACCGCGCCACGAGCTTCACGAGCGTCGACTTCCCGGCGCCCGTCTCGCCGACGAAGGCCACGGTCTGCCCGGCCGGGATGCTCAACCCGACGCCGCCGAGCGCCTCTTCCCCGTGTGCCTCTTCGGCGGAGCCGTACGCGAAGTGCACGTCCTCGAAGGCGACTTCACCGCGCAGGGAGAGGACTTCGAGGGGTTCGTCGGCCGCCTTCGTGGAGGTCGGTTCCTGGAGCAGCTCCTGGATGCGGCCCAGCGACACCGTGGCCTGCTGGTAGCCGTCGAAGACCTGGGAGAGCTGCTGGACCGGCGCGAAGAACAGGTCGATGTAGAGGAGATACGCGACCAGCGCGCCCGTCGTGAGCGTGGCTTCGTCCACCCGGCCCGCGCCCGCGATCAGCACCGCGGCGGCCGCCACGGACGACAGCAGCTGGACGAACGGGAAGTAGATCGAGATCAGCCACTGACCCCGGGTACGCGCCTTCCGGTAGCTGTCGCTGCGCTCCGCGAACCGCGCCCCGCCGTCCCGCTCCCGCCGGAAGGCCTGCACGATCCGCAGCCCCGAGACCGACTCCTGGAGGTCTGCGTTCACCAACGACACACGCTCACGGGCGAGTTCGTAGGCCTTCACGCTCGCCCGGCGGAAGAAGAACGTGGCCACGAACAGCGGAGGCAGGGTCGCGAACACGACCAGTGCCAGCTGTACGTCGAGCACGAGCAGCGCGACCATGATGCCGAAGAAGGTGACGACGGAGACGAAGGCGGTGACCAGCCCCGTCTGGAGGAAGGTCGACAGCGCGTCGACGTCCGTCGTCATCCTCGTCATGATCCGGCCGGTCAACTCCCGCTCGTAGTAGTCGAGTCCGAGCCGCTGGAGCTGGGCGAAGATCTTCAGTCGGAGGGAGTACAGGACCCGCTCGCCCGTCCGCCCGGTCATCCGGGTCTCGCCGATCTGCGCCGCCCACTGGGCGACCACCGCGAGCAGACCGAGCAGCGACGCCGACCAGACCGCGCCGACCGCCATCGCGGTGACGCCCTGGTCGATGCCGTGCCGGATGAGGATCGGCAGCAGCAGACCCATGCCGGCGTCCACGGCGACGAGGCCGAGGCTGACCAGCAAGGGCAGCCCGAAGCCTCGCAGCAGGCGCTTCAGGCCGTACGACTCCTCCGGCTGTACCGCACGCGCCTCGTCGATGTCCGGCGTGTCCGTCGCCGGGGGCAACGCGTCGACCTGGGTCAGGAGTTCGGGGGTGGCCGGCATCCCGGTCAGGGCGTGGTCCTTGGGCTCACGGTCGCCCGTCCACAGGCGCGGGGTCACCCCGCGCTCGGCGTCGAACTCGGCATCGAGCTCGTCGCGTACGGAGGTGTCCTCCTGAGGACACGCGGGCGGGGTGTGGCCGGGTGAGACGCCGCCGAGTTCGTCGGGGTCGGTGAGCAGGCGGCGGTAGAGCGCGGACCGCTGCTGGAGCTCGTCGTGCGTGCCGATGTCGGCCAGGCGCCCGGCGTCCAGGACCGCGATCCGGTCGGCGAGGTTGAGGGTGGAGCGGCGGTGGGCGATCAGAAGGGTGGTGCGGCCCTGCATGACCTGCTTCAGCGCCTCGTGGATCTCGTGCTCCACGCGCGCGTCCACGGCCGACGTGGCGTCGTCCAGGACCAGGAGCCTCGGGTCGGTGAGGATCGCGCGGGCCAGGGCGACGCGCTGGCGCTGGCCGCCGGAGAGGGTGAGGCCGTGTTCGCCGACCTTGGTGTCGTAGCCGTCGGGGAGGTCCTTGATGAAACGGTCCGCCTGGGCGGCGCGGGCGGCGGTCAGGATCTGTTCCTCGGTCGCGTCGGGGCGGCCGTAGGCGATGTTGTTGCGGACCGTGTCCGAGAAGAGGAACGAGTCCTCGGGGACCAGGCCGATCGCGGCCCGGAGCGAGTCGTGGGTGAGCTCGCGGACGTCGTGGCCGCCGACGAGGACGGCGCCGTGGGTGACGTCGTAGAAGCGCGGGAGGAGCAGGGAGACCGTCGACTTGCCGGAGCCGGAGGAGCCGACGACCGCGAGGGTCTCGCCGGGGCGGATCTCGAAGCTCAGGCCGTCGAGGACGGGGCGCTCGTGGTCGTAGCCGAAGGAGACGTCGTCGAACTCGACGGTCGCGGGGGCGTCGGCGGGAAGGGTCTTCGTGCCGTCGGTCATGGACGGTTCTGTGTCGATGAGCTCCAGAACGCGCTCGGTACCGGCCCTCGCCTGCTGGCCGACCGTGAGGACCATGGCGAGCATACGGACCGGGCCGACCAGCTGGGCGAGGTAGGTGGAGAAGGCGACGAAGGTGCCGAGGGTGATGTGGCCGCGGACCGCGAGCCAGCCGCCGAGGGCGAGCATGGCGACCTGGCCGAGGGCGGGGACGGCCTGGAGGGCGGGGGTGTAGGTGCTGTTCAGCCGGATGGTGCGCAGGCGACCCGCGAAGAGCCTGCGGCCGACCTCCCTCAGCTTCCCGGTCTCCTGGTCCTCCTGCCCGAAGCCCTTCACCACGCGTACGCCGCTGACGGCGCCGTCGACCACACCCGCGACGGCCGCCGCCTGGGCCTGGGCGTACCAGGTGGCGGGGTGCAGCTTGGAGCGGCTGCGCCTGGCGATCCACCACAGGGCCGGGGCGACGGCGAGGGCGACCAGGGTGAGCGGCAGCGACAGCCACGCCATGATCGCGAGGGAGATCAGGAAGAGCAGGACGTTCCCGATGGTCATCGGGAGCATGAAGAGCAGGCCCTGGATCAGCTGGAGGTCGCTGGTGGCGCGGCCGACGACCTGGCCGGTGGACAGCTCGTCCTGGCGGCGGCCGTCGAGCCGGGTGATCGTCTCGAACATCTCGGTACGCAGGTCGTGCTGGACGTCGAGGGCGAGCCGGCCGCCGTAGTAGCGGCGGATGTAGGTGGCGACGTAGACCAGGGCGGCGGCGCCGACCAGGGCGCCGGCCCACGGGCCCATACGGCGGCTGTGGTCGCCGATCACATCGTCGATGATCACCTTGGTGACCAGCGGGACGAGCGCCATGACGGCCATGCCGGCCAGGGAGGAGCCGAGCGCGAGGACGACGTCCTTGGGGTAGCGCCATGCGTACCCCGCCAGTCGCCGTGCCCAGCCCCTTTGCGCGCTCACGCCGGTGTCCTCCGTCGGTCGACAGCC
Organism: Streptomyces sp. NPDC001617; assembly: GCF_053596855.1. Taxonomy (NCBI): domain Bacteria; kingdom Bacillati; phylum Actinomycetota; class Actinomycetes; order Kitasatosporales; family Streptomycetaceae; genus Streptomyces; species Streptomyces sp. NPDC001617. Next base: position 14,869 of record NZ_JBSFHA010000045.1, on the reverse strand, counting down.
CTGATCTACCGGAAGGCACCAACACGGACAGAAGCGGATTTCATCCCTCCGCAACAAAAGGGCGGAGGCCGGTGGACGGGCGGCCGCATCTACGCGCGTAGGGCGCGCCAGGTGGCAGCCTCGACCGCCCCGGTGGCGGCCAGGTGCTCGCACCGCTGGGAACGCTGGACGGCGTGCCGGTCCGGTTGCCGTGGGTGCCGTCGACGTCACCGAGGGGAAACCGGGGCCGCGCCCGCGGCGGGCGGTGGGTGCGGCCCCGTGCCGTCACTGCAACCGCGCTGTCACTTCACCCGCGCTGTCACTTCACCCGTGCCGTGAGCCGGTAGAAGCGGGTCGTCTGTACGGCGTTCTGGTTGTCGTCGCTGACCAGAAGGAGGTGGAGCCGGCCGCCGTGGTGGCCGGTGATGGTCATGCCCTCGATGTTGTCGAGGAGGGGGTTGGGCTGGGGCTGCTTGGCGGTGGCGCCGAGGGAGGGGCAGTCGGCGACGTCGGCGAGCAGGGTCTTCTTGATGAGCCGTACGCCCGCCTCGCCGGTCAGGTTCTCGATGCCGCCGGTGTCCGTCGCATGCCGCGGGTCGGCCAGGTAGAGGCGGACGGTGTTGCCGACGCCGGAGGTGAAGCCGCGCTCCAGGACGAGGAGGCGGCCGTCGGGGGTGGCCTGGACCTCGGGGACGCCGAGACCGGCGTCGACGGGGTAGGCGTACTGGGCGGAGAGCCTGAAGTGGCCGCCCTTCGTCCGCTCCCAGGTCTGGAAGCGGAGGATGGTGGAGCTGTCGCCGGAGAGGGCTCCCTCCATCGAGGCCAGCAGGGTGTGGCCGCCGGGCAGCAGGGTCAGTCCCTCGAAGGTCAGGTTGGACGTGGCGCGTCCGGCCGGGGCGACGAGCAGCGAGGTCGGCACCGGGAGCCGGTCGAGGATCTTGCCGTCGGTGCTGTAACGCCGTACGGACGGCTCGACCTCGGAGGTGATCAGCCGGGTGCCGTCCCGGTCGATGGCGAGGCCCTCGCTGTCGAGGGCGGCGCCCTTCGCGTCGGCGAGCTGGACGACGGACTTCGGCCGGAGGGTCTGCGCGTCCAGGTCGAACAGCGAGGAGCGGTCCTCCAGGGCGGCGATCGAGCCGTCCCTGTCGATCGCGAGCGCGGAGAAGTTGCCGACGAACGTGCCGTCGAACGTCGTCTTGTCCAGCGCGTCGGAGAAGCTGTCGAGGGAGACGGACGGCGAACAGGCGTGGTTCACCGACGAGTCGACGTCAGCGGTGGCGGGCCCGGCGGCGGACAGACAGGTGGCCGCCGCCAGGGCCGCGGTGGTGGTCGCGAGTACGGTTCTCAGGCGCATGGGCGCCACCGTAGGACGGGACGGTGACGGTCGGGAGACCGGCAGTGGTCAACTCGCGGCCAGATCCCTGTGAATGACCTTCGCGACGCCCTGAATGGTCGTGATGCCGTAGTTCATGGTGCTGTTGCCCCAGGTGAGCACCGTGATCATGTAGTCGTGGCCGCCGCCGTTGAAGGTGCCGACGCTGTGCACCCGCCAGCCGTGCGTGGAGCGCTGGAGCCAGCCGTTCTTGACGTGCCACGAGACCCCGGACGGGACGCCGTACGGCGTGCCCCAGCGCTGCGACGAGATGACCTGGCCCATCAGCTTCAGGATGTAGGCACGGGAGTTGTCGCTGAGGACGTCGTTCTTCGCGGTGATCAGCTTGAGCAGTTTCTGCTCGTCGGTGACGTTGATCTGGGTCAGACCCCAGTAGCCGTTCGCGCCCGGGACGGTCTTCGTCATGCCGGCGGCGCTCAGGAAACCCTTGATCTTCGTCAGGCCGAGCTGCTTCCAGAGCTTGCTGGTCGCGGTGTTGTCCGACTTGGTGATCATGGCCTTGGCGAGCGAGGCCTCGGTGTCGGTGAGGTAGCGGTTGTGCTTCTTCGCGTCCCAGAGCAGCGTGGCGAGGACGGTGACCTTCACGACGCTCGCGGAGTCGTAGGACGAGGTGGCGCGGAGCGAGCAGGTGGTGTTGGTGGTGCGGTCGTAGAGGCCTACGGCGATCGTGCCCTTGCGGTTCGCGAGGGCGGTGGTGATGTCCTTCTGCAACTTGGTGGCCAGCGCGGCCTTGGAGGACGTACAGCTGACGGTCGGCGTCGTTGCCGCGGCGGCGGGCGAGGCGGCGGCCACGGCGGGTATGAGGACACCGAGGCCGACGGCCCCGGTGACGAGCGCTCTCGCGCGTCTGGTGGATATCCCGTGAGTCATGCCCCTGTTGACACACAGGTTCGGGTGAAAGGTTGTACGCATCAGCGGGCTTGTTGGGCAACGGCTGTACAACGCGTTACCGCGCCCTTTGCGAATTCACAGGCAAGGGCCAGGTTCGGCACAGCGCGCGCTCACCCCGCCTCTGCACGATGCCCTCGTGACATCTGCCACCGATCCACTCCCCCACACCGAGCCCGTCTCCGCCGACTGGCCGCCGCCGGCCCCACCCGCCCAGGCGCCCCCGGAGCGAGCCCCGCGCTGGTCGCTCCCCGCCCTGATCGCGATCCTGGTCCTGGCGGCGGTCCTCTACGGCTGGAACCTGTCCGGCAACAGCCTGAACAGCTTCTACAGCGCGGCCGTCTACAGCGGCACGAAGAGCTGGAAGGCGTGGTTCTTCGGCTCGCTCGACGCCGGGAACTTCATCACCGTCGACAAGCCGCCGTTCGCGCTCATGATCATGGGCCTGTCCTGCCGGCTCTTCGGCTTCGGCACCTGGCAGATGATGGCGCCGGAGATCGCCGCCGCGCTGGGCACGATCTGGATCCTGCACTCCTCCGTGAAGCGTCACTTCGGCCATGTGGCGGCCACCATCGCCGCCCTGGTCCTGGCGCTGACCCCGATCACGGTGGCCATCAACCGGGACAACAACCCCGACACCATCCTGGTGTTGCTGATGGTCGCCGGTGCGGCCCTCGCGCTCAGGTCGGTCCGCACCGACAGGCTGCTGCCCCTGATCGGCTCGGCCGTCTGCTTCGGCCTCGCCTTCAACACCAAGATGCTCCAGGGCTACATCGCCCTGCCGGCCGTCTTCGCGGTGTACGTGTACGCCTCCAAGCTCGGCTGGAAGAAGAAGGTCGTCAACCTGGCCCTCGCGGCGGTGGCGTTGGCGGTCTCCAGCTTCTGGTGGGCCACGGCGGTCTCCCTGGTCCCCGCCGACGACCGCCCCTACATCGGCGGTTCGACCGACGGCTCCGCCTGGAACCTGATCATGGGCTACAACGGCCTGGGCCGCGTCCTCGGCGGCGAGGGCAACGGCGGCGGGGGTGGTGGCGGTGCGACGTTCGCCGGCAGCGCGGGCATCGGCCGTATGTTCAACGACATCCTCGGCGGCCAGATCTCCTGGCTGATCCCCTTCGCGTTCCTCGCGTGCGTCGCCGGCATCGTCCTGGTGGGCCGCGCCCCGCGCACCGACCTCACGCGCGCCGCGCTGATCCTGTGGGGCGGCTGGCTGGTCCTGCACTACCTGACCTTCGCCATGGCCGAGGGCACGATGCACCCGTACTACACGACCGCGCTCGCCCCGGGCATCGCGGCGCTCACCGGTGGCGGCGGCGTCATGCTGTGGCGCGCCTTCCGCGGCGGCGACGCCCGCTGGTCGTGGGTGCTGCCGGCGGGTCTGGCCGTCACCGGCATCTGGGCCGTGGTGCTCCTGCGCCGGGCGACCGGCTGGAACACCTGGCTGTGGCCGGCGGTCGCCGTGGTCATGGTCCTCGCGATCGTGGGTCTGTTCGTCTTCCGCTCCGTCACCTCCGGTACGAAGGTGCGGCTGCTCGGCGCGTCGATCGCGGCGGCGATCGTGGCGGCCCTCGCCGGTCCGACGGCATACGCCGCCTCCCCGGCCTTCGGTTCCTCCAGCGGCATGATGGGCGGCACCAACCCGACGGCGGGCCCGTCGACCGGTGGCGGCATGGGCGGTCCCGGCGGCGGTGGCGGCCGGGGCGGCTTCGGCGGCGGCAACGGGCCGGGCGGCAGCCAGCAGGGCGGTACGCAGCAGGGCGGCCAGGCGAACGGCGAGATGCCGGGCGGCGGTCAGGCGAACGGCGAGCTTCCCGGTGGCGGGAACGGTCAGATGACGCCGGGCGGCGGCAACGGTGAGCTGCCGCAGGGCGGTATGCCGAGCGGTGCGCCGAACGGCCAGAGCGGCCAACAGGGCGGCACGAACGGGGAGTTCCCCGGCGGCGGCACGGCTCCTGGCGGTGAGGCCGGCGGCATGGGCGGCGGCATGGGCGGCGGCGGCATGGGCGGCGCCGACAGCCAGCTGATCTCGTACCTGGAGAAGCACCAGGACGGCGCCGAGTGGCTGATCGCGGTCTCCAACTCGCAGAGCGCCGGCCAGATGATCCTCAGCACCGGCAAGCCCGTCATCTCGATGTTCGGCTTCACCGGCTCCGACAAGGCGATGACCCTCGCCAAGCTCAAGGAACTGGTGAAGAAGGGCGAGCTGCACTACATCCAGCTCGGCGGCGGCATGGGCGGCGGCCCCGGTGGCGGCAACAACGCGAACACGGAACTCACCAGCTGGGTGCAGAAGCACGGCACGGCGGTGAAGGAGAGCGCGTACAACAAGAACGCGACGTCGGAGTCGTCGAGTTCGTCTTCCTCGAAGACGTCCAGCTCCTCGAACTCCTCGAACCAGTCGAGCACTTCGACGGTCTACCGTCTGGACCCGTCGGACGTCGGCTGACGCGAACCGATCCCACAACGGCCCCCGACCACACGGTCGGGGGCCGTTTTTAACGTCCCGTTAACCGACAAGACCTCATGTCCATGTCACCCTCCCTCTTGCCGCCTCCATTCAACCCGCGTAGATGGGACAACCTTTATGCTGGCGACAGGCATCCGCCGCTGGAAGTCGGTGGCCCTCACCACCGCAGCCGTCCTGGTCGGCCTCGCCGCACCGGCCGTCACGGCGACCCCGGCCTCCGCGACGACGACCGCGTACGACTCGACGTACTACAAGAACGCGATCGGCAAGACGGGCACCAGCCTCAAGTCCTCCCTGCACACGATCATCAGCACGGGTGTGTCGAAGCTGTCGTACTCGGCGCTCTGGAACGCGCTCAAGGTCACGGACCAGGACCCGAACAACAGCAGCAACGTGATCCTGCTCTACTCGGGCATCTCCCGCAGCAAGTCGCTCAACGGCGGTGACAGCGGCGACTGGAACCGCGAGCACGTGTGGGCGATCTCGCACGGCGACCTGACCACCTCGACCGGTCCGGGCACCGACCTGCACCACATCCGCCCGGAGGACGTGGCGGTCAACGGCAAGCGCGGCAACCTCGACTTCGACGAGGGCGGCTCCACCTTCACCAACAGCGGCGGCAGCAAGGTCGACTCGGACTCCTTCGAGCCCCGCGACGCCGTCAAGGGCGACGTCGCCCGCATGATCCTCTACATGGCCGTCCGCTACGAGGGCGACGACGGCTTCGCCGACCTGGAGCCCGACGACCAGGTCAACAACGGCTCCAACCCGTACATCGGCAAGCTCTCCATCCTGAAGCAGTGGAACGACGAGGACCCGCCCTCCTCCTTCGAGGAGAACCGCAACGACGTCATCTACACCACGTACCAGCACAACCGGAACCCGTTCATCGACCACCCGGAGTGGGTCGACGCGATCTGGTAGGCGGGCCCGCGAGGGTCCGGGTGGTCCTCCGCACCCGGACCCCCCGCGGATCTGCCGGGACACTCAGTCGGCCGACCGGGCAAGGTCCCGAAGGCGCCTCTCGGCGGCCTCCAGTCGGTCGTCGAACCGGCCTTCGCTGGCCTCGGCCAAGGTCCGCAGGAGTCGGACATGCTCTTCGGCGATGGTCAGTGCCGCATCCAGGGACCCCATGGCGGCATGGCAATCCCTGAGGTCGAAGAGCACGATTTCGAGAAGCGGCGCGTAGTACCCGAAGTGCCGATGCGTCTGCGATCGCCGGATCGCCACCGCACTGTGCAGGTGCTCCAGAGCCTCGTCGAACTCCCCGAGGTCGATCAACGCACAGCCGAGATTATGGAGGCATCCAGCCAGCTCGATGCCGTCCTGGGCGGGATCGCCCTCACCGATCAGCTGCCGACTGAGGCGAGCCCCCTCACGCGCTTCGTCCCTCCGCTCCTCGGCGGAAAGCCCAGGCCGCCCCGCGAGGTTGCCCAGACTGTAGGTAAGCATGCGCCGGTATTCGTCCGCGAGTTCCGGGTTCGCCCTACCGACGCGTTCCACGAGTTCTGTTTCTATGCCGATCGCCTCGCGCGTGGCCTCCAGGCCCCGTACGTGGTCTCCGCTCCGCGTGAAGATGACTCCGGCCCAGTCCAGGTCTACAGCGAACCGCGCGAGGTGGTGTTCGTCCCTGTCCTTGAGCTCCCGGAAGATCTCGAGATCCTTCTGGATCTCGGCGGCGGCTTTGACATACTCCCCCGCGTGGTCGAGGCGGTGCGCCAACTGCCGATGGACCAAGGCTCGTTTGTACACATCGGCTCCCGCCTCGCGCAGACGATAGTCCGTGAGGCGCTCAGCCAGTGCCGCGGCTCCGGCATCGAGTTCCACGTCCATGAAGGGCAGCGCGGTTTCCAGCGCGTCGAGCAGGGACTCGGGTATACAGAGGTTGTCCGCCAGCCGGGAGATCGCGGCCGAGCCTGCCTGTCGGAACAACTCGGGATGATCCGCCAGCAACGGGACGAGTTGTCGGCGGGTGACGTGCTCCCAACGCCGAGCGGCCTCGATCAGGGTGATCAGCGCCCGCTTGGTCCACGCAGCACTGACGACCTGCTCCTCCTCGACGGTGAGCGCTTCGCCGAGGATCAGCCGCCGTGGCGCGTCCACGGCCCAGTCGTCGCCGAGCGGGGAGAAGGCCGGTTCGGCCGGCAGGAGCAGCGCGAGGAAGTCCTCGGCAAGCAGGTCGGGATGGAGCGGCTCCAGAACGGTGCCGGACTGGTGCACGGGGTAGGCGACGGCGTGGTCCTTGACCACCTTCGCCGGCGTTTCGTGGCAGTCCACCTCTACTCGCGCGACCGCGGCGACGGCGTCGTTCCGCGGCAGCGCCCCGGTGAGTGCCGCTGTGTACACCACCTGCGCAAAGACATCTGGTCCGATCGCCACCCGCCCGGACTGCAGGAGCCGCTCCCACTGTTCACGCTCCCGCTTCACCAGGTACTCCGAAATGCCGGCCCGGCTGCTGGGGGGTGCCTCACCCCGGCGTTGGGCTTCAACGTCGGCCAAGGCGGCCATGTGCACGGCGAGCACGGTGAAGAATCCGTCGCCCGTAAGATCGCGCGGCTCGTCGGGCATCGTCGCGTCGACGGCCGATGCGAAGTATGCGCAGGCCCGGGTGTAGAGCATGCCGCGGTCGATGCCCTCGTCCTCTTCCAGCGGCGGAAGCCTGACGTCACCGAAGGGGATTCCCCAATCCGTGAGGTACCGCGTGGGTGTACTCCACCACCCTCCGACCGAGCGTGAGATGAGCAGTACCCGAACTCTCCGGTGTCCCTGCTCTCGGCAGTCGTCGAGGAAGTCGACGAGCTGCTGGTGCGGCCAGCGCTCGGCGTAGTCGACGACCAGAAGCAGCGTTTCCGGACGACCGGGCTCGGCCGGAGCCAGGGCCGGCTCTACGTCGAGCATGTCCGAGGCCGTCTGGTCCGTGCCGTGTCGCACCTGGAGGACCGAGCAGCCCGCGACCCGGCTCACCGCCCCGAACTCGATGGCCAGCCGCGACTTCCCCTGCCCGGCAGGTCCGTGGAGCAGACGCACATCCACCGGGTCCGGGTCGGGACCGTCCGGATCTCTCCACTCCCTCAGCGACTCCATCACGGCTCGCCTGCCGACGAAGTCAATCTGCTGGTGGTCGGCCCTGAGCAACAGACTGGGTCGTTCCTGCGCCTCCTGCGTGGAGAAGTCTCGTCGCCTCGGCATTCCCCGGTTCAGGAGGTACGAGATCTTCCCGTCCCCGTCGCGTACTTCGGCTCTCGCCCCGTCGATCTCGACCTGCCGGCCACGACCGACCCGCCACCACGCCCTCGTGCCGGTCATCCGGGCCGCCTTCTCCTGCTGAGCCTGTGTCCAGAGGCCGAGCAGCGACGTCTTGCTGACCCCCAGGGCCCGGCCCACTCGCTCGACCGTGTCACGGTGAGGCATCGCCGGACCACCGAGACAGTTGCGCACGGCCCCGCGCGACAGCTGCGTCACTTCGGCAAGCCACGCCTCGGTTTTCCCTTGTGACTCGCGCGCGTCGCGCAGACGCTTCTTGAGGACGGCCAGAGCCCCGGCCGCCTCGCCCTCGCTCCGCCCGTCACTCGCCAACGTCCCCCTCCGGATGGCTGGTTCGAGTACACCGCACGCGGCCGTACATCCACGTACACAGTGAACAGCGATGTACGAACCGTCCGGGAGATTCACCTCAGGCGCAAGACCACCGATGGAAGGTGACTCCTATGATCTTCACTCCGACCGGCCTCGCCCTGACCGTCCTGGGCCTGACCGTCGCTCTCCTGGGTGCCGGACTGGTCGGCCTCATCACAACTGTCCTCTCGCTCCAGGCAGGAGACGGTCTCGCGGTGGCGGTGATGAAGGGGGGCAAGGCGTCCGCCGCCGTACTGACGTTGCTGATCGCCGCCACTGCACTGGCCGTCAACAAGTTCGAGGGATGAGCCCACGGAACGCGATCGCCACCCGGTCAGCCATCCAGGTGCGTAGGCGCGAACATGCGCAGCACGGCAGGGAGCACCACCACCGACGGGCCCGGCGAGGCGAGCGCCTTCGCCAGGTCCGCCTCCAGGTTCTCGGGCGTCGTCCGCACCCCCGGCACCCCGAACGACTCCGCCAGCGCCACATAGTCCGGCCGGGCCAGCTCCGTCGCCGTCGCCTGTCCGAACGCGTCCGTCATGTACTCGCGCAGGATGCCGTAGCCCCCGTCGTCGACGATCAGCCAGGTGACGTTCAGGTCGTACTGCCGCGCCGTCGCCAACTCCGCGATGGAGTACAGGGCTCCGCCGTCGCCGGACACCGCCAGCACCGGCGTCGTCGGGTCGGCCACCGCCGCTCCCAGCGCCGCCGGGAAGCCATAGCCGAGGCCGCCGGCGCCCTGGGCGGAGTGCATGTGGTTGGGGCCCTTGGCGTCGAAGGCCGACCAGGCCCAGTACGCGAGGATCGTCATGTCCCAGAAGGACGGGGAGCCCGCGGGGAGGGCACGGCGGACGGACGCCAACACATCCTGTTCCAGGGTGAGTTCCTGGGCGGCGATGCGGGCGGTGACCTTTGCCAGCAGCTCGCGCACCCGCTCCGGAGCCGATGTGTCCTCCCGCTTCTCCACCGTCTCCAGCAGCGCCTGCAACGCCAGTCGCGCGTCCGCGTGGATGCCCAGTGCCGGATGGTTGGACTCCAGCTTGCCGAGGTCCGCCTCGATCTGGACGACCCGGCCGCGCGGCTTGAACGTGTGGTAGTTGGAGGAGAGTTCGCCGAGGCCCGAGCCCACCACCAGCAGGACGTCCGCGTCCTCCAGGAAGTCCGTCGTGTGGCGGTCCTCGATCCAGGACTGGAGGGACAGCGGGTGGTTCCAGGGGAAGGCACCCTTGCCGCCCGGAGTCGTGACGACGGGCGCCTGCAGCCGCTCCGCCAGCCGGCGCAGCTTCCCCGACGCGTCCGCCCGCACCACTCCCCCGCCCGCGATGATCGCCGGGCGCTCGGCCTTCGACAGCAAGTCGGCCGCCACGGCGGTGAGTTCGGGGCGCGGAGGCAGGTCGTCGGGGAAGGTGTCGCCGCCCGTCACCACCGGGATCGACGTCTGAGCCAGCAGCACGTCCTGCGGGATCTCCACCCACACCGGGCCGTGGGGAGCGGAGAGAGCCGACTTCCAGGCCTCCGCGATCGCCGACGGGATCTGGGACTGCGTACGGACCGTGTGGACCGATTTCACCACGCCCCTGAACGAGGCTGCCTGGTCCGGGAGTTCATGCAGATACCCATGCCTGCCGCCGCCCAGGCCCGCCGTCGGGACCTGGCTGCTGATCGCCAGTACGGGGGCACAGGCCGCACGCGCCTCCTGAAGCGCCGCGAGCGACGTCAGCGCGCCCGGACCCGTCGACAGCAGGAGCGGCGCCGCCTCTCCCGTGATCCGGCCGTACGCGTCCGCCGCGAACCCCGCGTTGTTCTCCACCCGCAGGCCGATGTAGCGCAGGTCGGAGCGGCGCAGCGCGTCGAACATGCCGAGCGCGTGCTGGCCGGGCAGGCCGAAGACCGTTGTCGCGCCGAGCCCGGCCAGCGTCTCCACGACCAGGTCTCCTCCGTTGCGACCGGGAGGAGGGTTCAGAGCGGCAGAGATCTGCGCCTCCGTCGGGCGGAGTTCCAGGTCGTGGTCGTGGGTCACTTCGCGCGGGCCTCGGCAATCTGGCGGGTCATGATCGTGGTCAGTTCGTACGCCGTGTGGGACGCGGCCACCGACGTGATCTCCGCGTGATCGTACGCGGGGGCCACCTCGACGACATCGGCCGAGACCAGGTTGCAGGAGGCCAGGCCGCGCAGGATCTCCAGCAGTTCGCGGGAGGTCATGCCGCCCGCTTCCGGCGTGCCCGTGCCGGGCGCGTGCGCCGGGTCCAGGCAGTCGATGTCGATGGAGATGTAGAGGGGGCGGTCGCCGATGCGCCGGCGCAGCTGGTCGGCCACCTCGTCCGCGCCCCGGCGGTAGATGTCCGCCGACGTGACGATGCCGAAGCCCATCTTCTCGTCGTCGGTGAGGTCCTGCTTGCCGTAGAGCGGGCCGCGGGTGCCGACATGCGAGAGCGCCTCGGTGTCGAGGATGCCCTCCTCCACCGCCCGCCGGAACGGCGTCCCGTGCGTGTACTCCGCGCCGAAGTACGTGTCCCAGGTGTCGAGGTGCGCGTCGAAGTGGAGCAGGGCGACCGGGCCGTGCTTCTTCGCGACGGACCGCAGCAGGGGCAGCGCGATGGTGTGGTCGCCCCCGAGGGTCATCAGCCGCGCGCCCGTCCCCAACAGCTCGTCCGCCGCCGCCTCGACCGTCTCCACGGCCTCGTTGATGTTGAACGGGTTCACGGCGATGTCGCCGCCGTCCGCCACCTGCGCCAGTGCGAAGGGAGAGGCGTCCTGCGCCGGGTTGTAGGGCCGCAGCAGCCGGGACGCCTCGCGGATCGCGTTGCCGCCGAAGCGGGCGCCCGGCCGGTACGAGACGCCCGAGTCGAACGGCACGCCCACCACGGCGACATCGGCACGGCCGACCTCGTCGAGGCGGGGCAGCCGGGCGAAGGTCGCGGGTCCGGCGTACCGCGGGACGCGGGAGGAGTCGACGGGTCCGCGGGGTTCGACCCGCGGCACCTCGGACTGGTGGGCGGTCACTGCAGGGCGATCAGGTGTTTGCATGAAATTCCTCAGGGTGGGGACGAGCCTGCGCCTACTGCGGTACCAAGGGCGTACCTCTGCAGATCGAGCACATCAGACCAAAGGCTCTTGGGGGATCTGGTCGAATCAGCAATCTCACGCTGTGCTGCGAGCCGTGCAATCAGGCCAGAGGAGCTCTGCCCGTCGAGGACTTCCTCCGCAATGCCCCTGAACGGCTTCGGCGGATACTCGCCCAGGCAAAGGCTCCCTTGCTGGGAACTGCCGTCATGAATGCCACTCGCTTCCAGCTCACTCGCGAACTCGCTCGGCTCGGTGTGCCAGTACGGCCCTGGTCGGGCGGGCTGACGAAGCACAACCGCACGCGTGGAGGACTGGCCAAGACGCACACCACCGACGCGCTCGCGGTTGGCGATCTCGGCCCCGCCAACATTGTTCGGTATCCGACCGACGTACTGGTCGTCACAGCAACCGGGCGGGGTTCCTATGCGCGTACCCGATCCGACGCATACGGCTTTCCCCGCCTGCTCCTGCCGAGGCAGAAGCGGTTTTACGGCTACGCAACCGGTGACCTGGTTCGTGCTGTCATCCGCACTGGTCGTCATACCGGAACCCACACCGGTCGAATCGCCATCCGCTCCACCGGTCGGCATCGGGTCACCACCCCCGACGGACACCACATCGACACCCGCCACACGAACATCCAGCTTCTGCAACGAGGCGACGGATACGGCTACGCGATCAAACATGAGGCGAGGCTGCCCGAGAGTCATGAGTCACCTCCCTCACGCCGTCGTACTGCCTCCCGACAACGGTAAGCAGCTCAGAAGAGCCGAGGAAGTGTACATTTCTCCCATCATCAAGCCGCAGGGTGGAGGAAATGCACACCGCGCCGATTTCCGAGGACATCTCAGTGCCGCCCACACCACCCGTGCCCCTCGCGGCCCTCCTGGCCCGTGAGGACCTGGCCCTGCGGCAGATCGCCGGGCCGGTCGACCCCGACCTCGTCATCCACTGGGCGCACGCGTCGGAGATGGCCGACCCGTATCCGTATCTGCTGGGCGGCGAGCTGCTGTTGACGGCGGGGGTGCACATTCCGGACGCGGCCGGTTCGGGGACGTACTTCGACGACTACGTGTCCCGGATCGTGGCGGCGGGCGGGGTGGCCCTCGGTTTCGGACTGGCCCCGGTGCACGACACGGTCCCCCGTGCGCTGGTCGCGGCGTGCGACGCGTACGAGCTCCCGCTCGTCGAGGTGCCGCCGGAAACCCCGTTCACCGCCGTGGCCCGCGCGCTCTGGCAGCTGATGGCCCAGGCCAGGACGGCGGAACTGCGCCGTGTGACGGAGGCCCAGCAGAGCCTCGCGGCGGCGGCCTCGCGCCCTGATCCGGTGCCTTCGGTGCTGCGTCAGCTGGGGCAGCGGGTGGGCGGCTGGGCCGCGCTGTACGGGCCGGAGGGGGCGGAGATCGCCGGCGCGGGACGGCCCGTGGCTCCCGGCGTCCGGCGGTCACTGGCCGAGCTCGCGGAGGTCGTACGCCCCTCCGGCCGAGGCACCCCCACCTCCGCCACCGACACCACCGCCGGCACCCACCTCGCCGCCTACGCCCTCGGCACCGGCCAGGGCTTCACCCTCGCCGTCGCCTCCCCGCACCGCGAACCGGGCGACCACACGATCGCCTCCGTCGCCGCGGTACTCCTCTCCCTCCTGACCGCCGAGCACCAGGGCGGCACGGCAGCGGCGAGGTCTTCGGCCCTCGTACGACTGCTGCTGGGGGCGGCGCCGGTCGAGGTGGCGCGGCTAGTGGGCGACGAGGGAGACGACGGGGACGGCGGGGACGGCGGCCGCTGGCTGGTGGTGCACGCCCAGCCCGACGCGCGGGGCGGAGGCGGAGCCGGGGTGACCGGCGGGGCGACGGATTCGCGCGCTACGCCGCTCGCCCCCTCCGCACGAGCCGCCCAGCCGACGTCGACCGCCGCCTCCCCCATCGACCCCGTGGCCGCCTCCGCCCTCGGCAGCGCTCTCGGGTCGCCGCTGATCGACCTGGCCGACGACGTCGTACGCGTCCTGTTGCCCGCGGGTCGCGAGCCCGCGCCGCAAGCCGGCTGGACGCTGGGTGTCAGTGCCGCCGTCTCCCCGGACGCCTGGTCCTCCGCCGACACACAGGCCGCCCGCGCCCTTGCCCGGGCCCGTGCCACCCGGTCCGCGCTCGTGCGGCACGGGGAGCGCGGCGGGCTTGCCGAGCTGGTGTCGGCGGACGAGGCCGCGGCCCATGCCCGTACCGTCCTCGCGCCCATCGCCGACGCACCGGCCCTCATCGAGACCCTGCGCGCCTGGCTCTCCCTGCACGGCAGTTGGGACCGCACCGCCGTCGCCCTGTCGGTCCACCGCAACACCGTGCGGCAGCGGATCGCCCGGTGTGCGGCGCTGCTGGAGACGGACCTCGACGACCCCGACGTCCGCATGGAGCTGTGGTTCGCGCTGCGCCGGCAATAGGGAGGGCAATAGGGAGGACGGCTCAGCGGCATGAGTACGTGACGCACGTCCCAGCGCGCGGGACGCCAGAGATTCGCACAGTCGTCTGCCTCACAATGGGATACATGCCGATACCCGGGACTCCCAGCCGCACCGAGCTCGTCGACCACCTTGTGCGGACCCGCATCGCGGGCGAGGTCGCCACCCCGCGGGAGAACAACCTCTCGCACTACCGTCAGCTCGCGAACGGCAACCGCCACTACTGGCTCGGCCTGGAGCTCGGCGACCGCTGGACCGACGAGCAGGACGTGCTCGCGGTGATGGCGGAGCGGGTGGGTGTGAACGACGATCCCGAGTACCGCTACGGCCAGGACACCATCGACCCCGAGCTGACCGTCGCCGCGCTGGACCGGCTCGCCGGGCGGCTGCGCAAGGCCGCCGAGGGGCAGCAGCGGGTGCTGTTCGCGACCGGCCACCCGGGCGGCCTGCTGGAGGTGCACCACTCCACGGCCGCCGCACTGCGGGCCGCCGGCTGCGAGATCGTGGTGATCCCGGAGGGGCTGCAGACGGAGGAGGGGTACGTCATGCAGTTCGCGGACGTGGCCGTCCTGGAGCACGGCGCCTCCCTGTGGCACACCCACTCCGGCGAGCCGATGAAGGCCATCCTGACGGGACTCGAACGCGCGGGCCGCCCGCTGCCCGACCTGGTGGTCGCCGACCACGGGTGGACGGGCTACGCCGGCCGGCACGGCGTCGACTCGGTGGGGTACGCCGACTCCAACGACCCGGCACTCTTCCTCGCCGAGGCCGAGGGGACCGTACAGGTGACGGTCCCCCTCGACGACCACGTGGTCAGCCCCCGGTACTACGACCCGATGACGGCGTACCTGCTGACGGAGGCGGGGCTCGCCTAGGGGGTGTGCGGCGGATCGGGTCGGCCGTGAGGCACGGCACCTCCTGGCCAAGCCGAGCGGGGCCATGGGGGTCCCCCCGCTCGAGCGAAGCCGAGAGTGGGGGAGCGTGCAGCTGCAAGGCGGAGGCGGGCGGC
>NZ_JBSFHA010000044.1:0-87184 GCF_053596855.1 Streptomyces sp. NPDC001617 | reverse complement strand
CTGCGGCCGCCCCCTCAAAACCGGCAGAACCAGAACCTAACGAAGCACTACTAGGCGCTTGCCTTCTTACCTCGTATGTCGAGGCCGTCGAGCAGCTCGGCCGTGGCCTGCGCGATCACCTCGACCGCGTGGTCGAACACCTCCTGGTTGTGTGCGGCGGGCGCCCGGAAGCCGGACACCTTCCGTACGAACTGCAGGGCCGCGGCCCTGATCTCCTCCTCGGTCGCCTCTTCGGGCAACGCGGGCGGGCGCAAGGTCTTGATGCTCCGGCACATGCGACCAGTCTGGCCCAACTCCGGGGCGCCTGCGATGAAGAAGTTCCACGCTCCCCGGACCCTCACCGCCGACCTCGCGGCCCTGGGCTGGTCGGCCCGCGTCCGCCCCGTCGGCGGGAACATCGTCGGCGTCGCGGAACCCCCGTTCCGTGCCGTCGACGTGTGAGTGGCATGAGTCGCCTGGCCATCCGCCCCGGCCAAAAACGCCTTTCATGCCCGGCCGCCGAAGGCTAGCGTCAGGTTCGGCGAGTGACCCACGAGGAGCTGAGACATGGTCGGCCTTCCGAGCACGCGTTGACGTCGTAGGCCGTGATCGGCCTGTCCTCGCGTGCCGTCGGCAACCCAAGGGATCCCCGTGCCGTCCGCCTCCTCTCGCTCTTCCTCCGCTGCATCCGATTCCGGTCGCCCCGTCCCTTCCGGTCTGTGGCGGGACGGCGACTTCCGTAGCCTCTGGGTGGGCCAGACCGTCTCCCAACTCGGCGAGCACACAAGCCTGTTGGTGTTGCCTCTCTTCGCCGTTCTGACGCTCGACGCCGGTGCCGGCCAGTTGGGCGTCCTCCGGGCGGTGGGGCAGGCGCCGATCCTGTTGCTGTCGCTCCTCGTCGGCGCGTGGGTCGACGGATGGCGGACCCGCACGGTGATGGTGCTGGCGGATGCCGGCCGGGCCGCGGCGCTGGCTGCTGCCGCCGTGGCCGGTCTCCTGGGCATGCTCGGCCTGCCCGTGCTGCTCGTCGTCGCCTTCGCCGTCGGGGCACTGTCCGTGTTCTTCGACGTGGCGTACCAGACGTCTCTCGTGCGGCTGGTGGAACGCGACCGGTTGGTACGGGGCAACAGCGCGCTCGAGGGCAGCCGGTCCGCGGCCCAGATCGGCGGTCCCGCCCTCGGCGGCGCCTTGGTGTCACTGCTGTCGGCACCGATCGCCGCCGCCTGCAGCGCAGTGTTCTTCGCGCTCTCGTTCCTGTCGATCCGCCGGATCGGTCGCCGCGAATCGATCCCGGAGCGCTCGGAACGGCCCCCTCGCATGGGGCGGCGGATCCATGAGGGCCTCCGTTTCGTCGCCGGCGACACCTCGCTGCGGACCGTGTGCCTCGCCTCGGCCGCCTTCCAGTTCTCCTTCGCGGCCATGACGACCGTCTATCTGCTCTTCCTGCCACGGGAACTGCATCTGTCGGGCACCGCCGTCGGGCTGTCGCTCGCGGCGACCGGTCCGGGCGCGCTCCTCGGCTCGGTGCTGGCCGCCCGCCTGCCGGGCCGGTTCGGCCATGGCGCGGTGCTGGTGTCCGCGGCGGCACTCGGCGACGGCGCGTTCCTGTGTGTACCGGCGCTGCACGGCTCCTCCGCGGTGACCGTTCCCGTGCTCGTTGCGGTCAACTTCGTGTTCGGTACGGGCGGCCAGTTGGTCAACGTCACGGTCATGGCCGTCCGGCAGGCGGTCACTCCGGACGGGATGCAGGGCCGCGTGGCCGCGACGATCACATGGGCCGGGATGGGGATGACCCCACTCGGCTCACTGCTCGGCGGCTTCCTCGCACAGGGGTGGGGATTGCGCACCGGCCTCCTGGTGACGGCCGCAGGCATGCTGCTCTCCCCGGTACTGATCACCCTGTCCCCGCTCGCCCGCCTGGGCCGGACGCTTCCGGCCCTCGCGGGACAGGACGGCCCCCACCCGTGCGCATGAACCCCGGGAAGGAACTCGCATCCCAAATTCGAACAGGCGTAGCATTGCGCCGTGGCAACGACCTATGACTTTCCGAGTGACCTCCTCGCCGGTCAGGAGGAGCTGCATCAGGTCCGGGCCGAGCTGTCGGCCCTGCTCAAGCGTCTCCCCTGGTCGGTCGAGCCCCTGGACGGCTTCAGTGACACGGGCGGCTGGCGCAAGGTGGAGCGCCCCGCCTCCCCCGGCTGGACGGCCGACGAGCAGGCGGAGGTCGAGAAGCTGCGGCAGCGCGAGCACGAACTGGCGGTCTTCGTCACCACCCACCGCTTCTGGACGGAGGTCACGGCCGGAGAGCGGGTCGACGCCCGCACGACGCTGAAGCACACACGCGGCGAGTGAAACGAAGAAGACCCCGGCCATCCATGGCCGGGGTCTTCTCCTGCGGTGGGCGCGGACGGTTTCGAACCGCCGACATCCTGCTTGTAAGGCAGGCGCTCTACCCCTGAGCTACGCACCCGAGACGAGTCGACAGCCTACCTTGCCCGAGGTGGTGCCCCGCAAACCCGTATCGGGAGCGTGCCAGGTGCGGGGGTTTTCCCCACCTCCGATCCGGGAGCGGCCCGGATCCCCCCGCGAGCCCCGGCTCCCTACCGTCGAAGGGCCTTCACCATCCGCCTCAGGGGGAGCTCCTCATGGTCAGCATGGTCAGCCGCAGCAACGTCGCCCGCGTGAGCCTCGCCGCATCCGCCGTCGTGCTCGTCGTCGCCGGTGCCACCGCCTGCGGTGCCTCCGCCGGGGACGACGAGCATCCCGATCACCGGACGTTCGCGCTGCGGGGGAAGACGCTCACCGTCGACTCCGACGACTCGGCGCTGGAGATCGTCGCCGCGGACGCGAACCCGGCGGGCAAGGTCGAGGTCACCCGCTGGTGGCAGGGGTCCGTGGCCATCGGCAAGGGCCCGAAGGTGTCCTGGTCCATGAAGGACGACCGGCTGACGCTGCGCATGACGTGCTCCGGCATCGTCGCCGACTGCTCGGCCAAGCACCGGATCGAGGTCCCGCGCGGGGTGCGGGTCAAGGTCGAGGACCGGGACGGCAGCGTGCGCGCGCGTGGCTTCCAGGACGCGCTGAACATTCGTACCGACGACGGCTCGGTGCACGTCAGTGACTCCACCGGGCCGCTGACGCTCCACTCCGCCGACGGCTCCGTACACGCCGCCGTGTCCTCCCGGCAGGTCCGCGCCGAGACCGCCGACGGCTCGGTGCACCTCGAACTCGGCGCCGTACCGGATCTCGTGGACGCCGGCAGCAAGGACGGCTCCGTCACCATCGCGCTGCCCCGCTCCACGTACCGGGTGACCGCCCACACCGGCGACGGCTCGGTGGACGTGTCCGTGCCCCGGTCCGACTCCAGCTCGCACGTGGTCTCCGCGCGTACCAGTGACGGCAAAGTCACAGTGAAGAGCGCGAACTGACCGGCCCGTGTGTTCGTCCTCTACGGGTGGGAGAATGAAACCGGGCACCCGCCAGGACGGATGACAGCACGGGAGAGGGAAGTGACGGCGACACCTTCGCAGCCGTACTCGCCGTCGGTGCCGCGCGCACCCCGCCAGACGCGCGGGGATGCCTTGATCCCGTTCAAGGACACCCTCACGCTTCTCGCCCTGCCCCTGGTCGCCGCGCTCGCGCTGCCCGCCGCGTTCGCCGGCGGCGGCACCCGGCGCTGGTTCGGCGGACGGGCCGAGTCCCAGCGGGCCGAAGCACAGGCCGCGAAGGACGCCGCGGCGGCCGCGTTCTACGAACTGGACACCGCCCAGCGCGACCTGCGGATCTCGATCGAGACGATCACGGCCGTCGACGACACCCCGGCCGCCCGCCGCGTCGTCTCCGACTTCGACGCCCTCGGCCGCCGTATCGACGAGGTCAGCCACCGCTACATCGAGGCCGTCGACGCCCATGACCTCGACCGCGACGACCTGGAGGCCTCGGTCGCGGCACACGCGCGTACGGAACTCACCCGCGCCAAGGACGAGCTCACCAACGTCAAGCGGGAGCTGGACCGTTTCGCCGACAGCCTCGGCCCCCTCCTCGGCAAGGCGGAGACCCAGCTGGCCCGGCTCGCCCCGGCCGTGGAACGCGCCCGCCAGGGCCTGCTCGCCGCTTCGAACGCGCTCGACGCCGTGAGAGCCACCCACCTCAGAGCCGACGACCTCGCCGCCCGCCTCGCCGCCCTCGGCCCCGAGCTGACCAGGCTCAACCAGGGCGCCGGGCAGCACGGCGTCCCGCAGACCCTGGAGCGCGCAGAGCGGGTCGCGCGCGAGGCCGAGGCGATCCGGGTGGAGGCCGAGCGGCTCCCGGAAAAGGCGGCCGAGATCGACCACCGCCTCGTCTCCCTCCGCACCCGCGCCCAGGCCCTCACCACCCGCGCCGCCCAGGTCGAGCCGATCCTGAGCGAACTGCGCCGCCGCTTCTCGGCGGCCTGCTGGCAGGACCTCCAGCACGTCCCCGACCAGGCCACGGAGAACGTCCGCCGGGCCGAGACCAAGCTGAAGGAGGCCCAGGCGGCGAGAGACGCGCAGCGCTGGCCGGACGCGACCTCACTCTTGTCGACGGTGCGGGCCCTGCTGAACACGACCGACGAGTCCGTGTCGGCGGCGCGAGACCGCTTGCAGCGGCTGAACGCCGTCCAGAAGGACCCCCAACAGGAGATCGACAAGACCCGCTTCACCATCCGGGACGCCCAGCGCCTGGCGATGACGGGCAAGGCAACGCCCGATCCACGGCACGCCCGCCCCCTGGACGACGCGGTGGCCCGCCTGGACCGCGCGATCACGGGCCTGGAGGGCCGCCACCCCGACTACTGGCACTTCCTGACGGAGACAGAGGCGGTAAGGCAAACGGTGGCGAGGGTGGTCGCACAGATCCGAGAAGACCGCGGTTCCGTAACCCCCTGAGGGGCGCGGGGCTGTGTTGAATCTGCGGCTGCCGCCGCGTGGGCGCGACCAGCCACGACGGCGCCGCAGACGACCAACTAGCTCCGGTAGGCGTAGTAGGCCGAGTTCGGGTACGAAGCAATCAGGCTCGACAACGACCGCCGATACGTATCCGTGTCGTGGTACGTCAGATAAGGCACCCCACTCGAACTCCGATACGTCGTCATCATCGAGTGATCCTTCGACCCGTCCTTGTCGAAGTCCATCTGCAGCACATCACCGAGATCCATCTGGTACGCGTTCGCCAGCGGAGTCGTCCGCTTGGCGGTCTGCGTGAACCAGGACCACTCGTTGACCCCGATCCAGGTGTCGGTGTCGCTGGACGTCCCCGAGTTCCAAGTGCCGTAGTCCTCGGTCGAGTTGGTGACCTTCTTCCAGCCGCCCGCATACAGCGACTGGCTCAGGAAGTTGGTGCAGTCACCGCCGTTGCCGTTGTAACGCCGGTACGCGGTGTTGTAGTTCTTCCAGTACTTCTCGGCGTACGCCACCATCGCCGCGTAGTTGTACGTCGTCCCGGAGCCGAGGTTCTTGGGGGCCGCGGGTGCCGGGTAGGTGATGGCCGACTTCGGGGCGTCGATGACGGCGCTCGGGCGCACCGTGGTCGTGGCCGGCGCCGGCGCGGGCTCGTTGACCGGCCGGGGCCCCTTGTCGGTGAGGCGTTCGCGGGTGAGTTTCCAGGTGCCGTCCGCGCCCACGGTGAAGGTGAGTTCGTGGTGGGCGGTGAACCCCGTGGTGGCGGGTTCGTCGCCGCGTATCTTCGCGTACGTCAGTGTGGTGCGCTCGGTGACCCGGACCGTGGCGACACGCCCCCGCAGCTTGGTGCTGTCGACGGTCACCTCGGTGTCGGCGTCGGTGTAGGCCTCGCCGAGCGCGGCGAGCCGCGAGCGGGTGCCGTGCAGGGAGGTCACGGCGGAGATCTCGGACTTGGCCTGGGCGGCGGCCAGTCGGACACCACCGGTGGCCTTCAGGGCCGTAAGGGCGGCAGGCTTGGCGCCCTCGACCAGTGCGGCGGTGCGGTCGGTGAGGACGGCGTCGGCGATGCGGCCGAAGGCGTCGGTGGTGGCCGCGGTCACGGCGGGGGCGGGGGCGTCGGCCGCGTGGGCGGCGGAGACGGGGAGCAGGGCGGCGGACAGGGCCGTGGCCGCGAGGGCCGCACAACGGGCTCTGCGCACGCCGGAGTTGCTCGATCTCACTGGTGTTTCTCCTTGCGGTGGGGGGTGTTTCATTTCACGACCGTGGACCAGTCGGCGGGTGACTGCGCGGGCTCGAGGCTGCGCAGCCGTGCCAAGGTCTCCGGTTTCTGCACGTCCAGCCAGGCGGCCAGTTCCTTGAAGGACACGCACTTGACGCCCTTCTTCGTGCAGAGGTTCTTGACGACCTGGTCGACGGCCTTCATGTAGATGCCGCCGTTCCAGTCCTCGAAGTGGTTGCCGATGAACAGCGGGGCGCGGCTGCCGTAGTAGACGCGGTTGAAGCCGTTCATGTACGCGTCGACGGCCTGCTTCTCCCACTTGGCGTACTCGGCGGGGTTGCCGTCGGTCGCGCCGTCCGTCTGGTTGTAGAGGAAGTTGAAGTCCATCGACAGGGCCTGGTTGTCGTTCGAGTACGGCACCAGCTGGAGCGGGAAGTTCCAGACGCCGTCCTTCTTCGACGGCCAGATCTGGAAGTCGCCCGGCGAGCTGGCGTCGTATGTCCAGCCGAGCCCCTTGATGGCCTTGAGCAGGTTCTTCTGGCCCTCCAGACAGGGCGCGCGGCCGCCGACGATCTCCTTCTTGAAGTCGAAGGGCAGGGCGGGGACGTCCTTGAAGCCGGTGTTGGTCTTCCAGTTCTCCACCAGGGAGTAGAACTGGGAGATCTCCTGCTTCCAGTCGTCGACGCTCCAGTTCTGGCCGCTGGTCTTGCTGTCGCAGAAGTGGCCGTTGAAGTGGGTGCCGATCTCGTTGCCCTCGTTGTAGGCCAGCCGGAGCTGCTCCAGCGTGTCGCGGATGTGCTCGTCGGTGGCGTAGTCGATGGCCGCGGTGCCGGGCTTGTGCTGCGGCGGGTGGTAGAGGGTCTTCCTGCTCTTGGGCAGGAGATAGATGCCGGTGAGGAAGAACGTCATATGGGCGTCGTACTTCTGCGCCAACTCCCGGTAGTGGGAGAAGAGATGGTCGCTGCCCTCCAGACCGCCGTCCCAGGAGAAGACGACGAACTGAGGTGGTTTCTCACCGGGTTTGAGCGGCACTGGCTTCAACTCGCCCAGCTGCGGGCCGGTGTAGGAGGTGGAACCGTCGCCGAGGAGCTTGGTCCTGCCGTCCCAGGAGGGCTCCGCGGTGGGCTTCGGCGAGGCCTTTCCGGGGCGTCCGGAGGCGGACGCGGTGGGCTGGGTGTGGTCCTGGCGGGTCAGGACCAGGAAACCGGCGACCACGGAGGCCACCACGAGGAGGGCGGTCAGGGTACGGACTTCGGGGCGGGCGGGTTTGCGAGGGGCACGCGCTTTGCGGCGACGGCCCGTGGGCGTCCTGCCAGGCATGGTGTGGGGCATGCGGTGCTCATTCTGCGAGGGGGGTGGGGGGTGTGCGGGCCTCGGAGGTCAGCCGAAGCCCATCGCGCCCGACCAGACGGCGTACGGGACGCTGTCGGCCGAGGTGCCTGCGATGCCCTTGAGCGGCAGCGGCTCCAGGGACTTGGTGAGATCCATGCGGTAGACGACGACCGCGGTCGACACGGAGTCGTCGCTGCCGGCGTACCAGGCGGCGGTGTCGTCCGCGGTGGTGCCGGACTTCCCGGCCGCTCTCACCGCCCGGACGGTGGGGTGGGCGAGCCGCAGGGAGCTGGTCAGCGCGGCGGTCACCTCGTCGGCCACCTCCGCGTCGATCGCCCGGCGGGCGGTGGGGGTGGCCAGCGGGACGGTCGCGCCGTTCCGGGTGATACGGCGCACCGAGTACGGCTCGGTGTGCATGCCCGCGGCGGCGAAGGTGGCGTATCCGCTCGCCATCCGGATCGCACTCGGGGTGGAGCTGCCCGTCGACAGCGCGGGTATCTGCGCTCCGATGCTGGAGGGGAGCAGCCCGGCCGCGACCGCGGTGTCGCGCACCCTGTCCAGGCCGGTGTCCAGGCCGAGCTGCACGAACGGCGTGTTCACGCCCACGGCGAGCGCCCTGCTCAGCGCGATGGGGCCGTAGGACTTCCCGTCGTCGTTGTGCGCGAGGACCTTCTTGCCGCTGCGGTCCCAGTACGGCCCCTCGGGCGTGGTGACCGTGAGGCCGTCGTCACCGTCGTACACGGTCTCCGGGGAGACCGAAGTCGTGGGTCCTGTACGGGACTTGCGGACGCCGTGTTCGAGACCGGCCGCGTAGACGAACGGCAGGAAGGCCGAACCTGCCTGCACGGTACTGGCGTTGGACTCGTTGTAGCCCTGCGTACGGTGGTCGGGGCCGCCGTAGACGGCGAGGATCCGTCCGTCGTCGGCGACGGTGGAGGCGCCGTAGTGGGCGGTCTTCGCGGCCTTGGGGTCGTCCTTCTTCGCCTGCTTGCGGGCCTTGGCGACGGCGTCGGTGAGCTGGGTCTCCCGTTTGCGGTCGAAGGTCGTGTAGATCTGGTAGCCGCCCAGGTCGAACTGCTTGGCCGAGATGTGCGCGGCCTTCTTGGCGTACTGCTGCGCGAGTTCGACCAGGTAGTCGCTCTGCTTGCCGGTGTCGTAGACCCGGGCGGACTTCAGCGGCTCGGGGAACGTCGTGTACGTGGCCCGTTCGGCCGGCGTCAGCCTGCCGATCTTGACCATACGGTCGAGGATCCAGGACCAACGCTCCACGGCACGCGTGTGGTTGGCCGGGGAGAGAGTCGGGTCGTAGAGCCCGGCTCCCTTCAACAATGAGGCAAGGAACGCCGCCTGACTGACATTCAGATGGGTGACGTCCTTGCCGTAGTAGGCCTGGGCGGCACGCTGAATGCCATAGGTCCCGCGCCCGAACCAGCTGGTGTTCAGATACCCCTCGAGGATCTGGTCCTTGCTCATCCGGTTGTCGAGCTTGAGGGAGATCATCGCCTCGGTGAACTTGCGGCTGACGGTCTGATTCTGCGTCAGATACACGTTTTTGACGTACTGCTGAGTGATCGTCGAACCGCCCTCGGTGTCCCCCTCGCCGACGGTGCGCACCAGTGCGCGGGCCAGTCCCTTGAGGGAGATGCCGGGGTCCGAGTAGAAGCTCTCGTTCTCGGCGGCGAGCACCGCCCAGCGCACGTCCTCGGGTATGTCCTTGAGCGGCATGGCCTGCCGCTGCACCCAGCCGGTGCGGGCCATCGGGGTGCCGTCGGACCAGTAGAAAACGTTGTCCTGCTGGGTGGCGTACGAGTTGAGGTTCTGCGGGATGTCCGTGGCGGCGTAGGCGACGACCAGGAACATGCCGGTCAGACCGACGGCTCCCAGGAAGCCACCGAGCCACTGCCGCCAGGAGGGCAGCCAGCGCCGCAAGCCGGCACGGCCGGGGCGGGGGTAGGCGGGGCGCAAACGGCGTAACGCCAAGCGGACTTGGCCTAACGCCGTTCTCCAGGGGGACCGCTTCGGTGCCGCCCGGCGGCGGCGTGGGCGGCGGTGGTCAGCCGGCCGGCCCCTACGTTGTGCTGTCCCGGTCACGCTCGAAAAATATCAACGATCTTCGCATCTTCTCCACATAAGAATCCATCAGGAACGCTCACATACCGACCAGTACGGAACATGGCGGGCTTTGTGATTTACGCCACACTCATCAATGGCAACCTTCGGCGACCCTGCTCCCACCACACCGAGAGGGAGTCCGTCCTCCGAGCGGTTAGCCTGAGTCCATGCCTCGCTATGAGTACCGCTGCCGGACGTGCGGCGACACGTTTGAAGTGAGCCGGCCCATGGCTCAGTCGTCCGACCCCGCGGAGTGCTCCGCAGGACACACCGACACGGTGAAGTTGTTGTCGACGGTGGCGGTAGGGGGTACGGCGTCTGAGCCGGCGCCGCGAGCGAGCGGCGCCGGTGGCGGGTGTTGTGGTGGAGGGTGTTGCGGCTAGACGCAGCCCCGCGCCCCTAGGGGGTCGCAGGGCGGGTTGCCTTCAGGAATTCCCGGAGAATGCGCTCGCCCGCCAGGACTCCCCGCTCCGGCAGTCCGATGGTCCCCGGCGCGGCCCACTCCGCGTCGGCCAGTTCGCCGTGGCCCGGGCGCCAGCCCCGGTCCGCCGCCAGCAGCAGGTCGGCGTCCAGGAGGGAGTCGCCGGCGGCCAGCGTCAGTTCGGCCCCCGTCCGCCGCGCGACCTCCCGCATCGCCGCGCTCTTGGTCAGCGGCTTCGGGACGGCGTAGATCTTCCGCCCCTGCAGGGACACCGTCCAGCCACGGTTCTCCGCCCAGACCGCCAGCTCCTTGACCCATTCCTCGGGGAGGAGTTCGCGTTCCACCACCAGATAGGCGAAGAGGTCCTCGGCGACGCGGTGCTTGCGTACCCACTCCGGGTCCGTCGTCGCCAGCAGATGCTCGCGGACCTCGTCCAGGGGGGCGCACTCGTCGGCGAGGCGCGTCGTGACCCGGGCGTGCCAGTCGAGGTCGGAGACGCCGTCGACCAGCAGATGGCCGCCGTTGGCACAGATCGCGTACGTGGGCGGCGGGCCCGGGAGGTTGATGCGCTGGTACTGCTTGCGGGTCCGGGTCGTCGTCGGCACGAACACCGCCGCGTCGCCCAGGTCGGTCAGCAGGGCCGCCGCCGTCTCCGTCATGAAGGACAGCGGCCTGCTCTCGTGCACCTCCACGCAGAGCAGCCGGGGCGCCCGCGCGTCCGGCATGGTCAGCGCGAGGGCCGCCGGGGAGTAGATCAGCGTACGGTCGAGGTCGCTCGCCACCAGCACCGGCATCAGACGTTCACCGCCTTGCCGTCGGCACCGGTCGCACCGCGCGTGAAGCGGGGGTGGATCAACCCCACGCAGGTGTACGGCAGTTCGGTGACCTCCTCGACCGGTACGCCCCGTTGCCCGGCCAACAGCCGTACATGGTCGAGGTCGGCGCCCGCCCCCTGCCTGGCCAGGATCTTCCAGGGCACCCGGCGCAGCAGGACGCGGGTGGTCTCGCCGACGCCCGGCTTGACGAGGTTCACGTCGTGGATGCCGTACTCCTCGCTGATGCGCTCGACCGCCGCCCAGCCTTCCCACGTCGGCGCGCGGTCGCCGGAGAGCAGTTCCTTGGCCTGGGCGTCCACCGCGTCGGCCACTTCCGGGAAGCGGGCCGCGACCGCGTCGACGAAGTCCACCGACACGTCCGCGCCGGCGAGTTCGCGGTAGAACTTGGCGCCGTGGAAGTCGTGCGGGCCGACCAGGTCCGAGCGGAGCACGGTCCGTGAGATCAGGCCGGAGACGGTCGAGTTGAGGCAGGCGGAGGGGATCAGGAAGTCCTCGCGGGTGCCGTACGTCCGCACGCAGGAGCCGGGGTCGGCCAGGACCGCGATCTCCGGGTCGAAGCCGGTGACCCCGTCGGAGGCCTCGAACTCCTTGATGGCGTCGGCGAGTTCGCGGGTGATGGCGCCCTTGCCGGTCCAGCCGTCGACGAAGACCACGTCGTGCGGGTCGTGGTGGGCGGCCAGATAGCGCAGGGCGTTGGCGTCGATGCCGCGGCCACGGACGATGGAGACGGCGTAGTGCGGCAGTTCGAGGCCGTGGCGGTACTGGGCCCAGCGGCGCATCAGGACGCCGACGGGGGTGCCGGCGCGGGCCAGCGACACGAGGACGGGGCGCGGGGATCGCTCGGCGAGCACGATCTCCGTGACGGCGCCGACCGCCTCCGCGAGCCGGGACGCGGTCGTCTCCAGGGCCGCGTGGAACAGCTCCTGGTACTGCTCGCTGGGCTGGTACTCGACGGGCAGCGACTCCGCGTAGTGCGCGCCGCCGCTCTGGATGGCCTCCTCCCGCTCCTCGGTCGGCGCCTCCAGCGTCACGTCCGAGAGGTCCTGGAGCAGCCAGCCGACCTCCTCGGGCGCGTACGAGGAGAAGGCGGGGCCGCGGAGGGGCTCGGGCAGCATGGGGGGCCTTTCGGGGACGTACAGGGGCTCGGGGACGTAGGAGGGCACGACCGCGAGGACGACGTTCGGGGTGTGCGCGGCCAGCTGGGCCAACAGGCCGTCCGGCGCGTGCAGTCCGGGGGTGTCGGCGGTGGAGTCGACGACGGCGACGACCGCGTCGAAGTCGGCGCCGGCGACGTTGTACGCGTAGCGGTCGCCGGGGCCGTCGGCGGGGTTGTCGTGGGCCGGGAACGTCATCCGGCTGCGTATCGCGTAACCCGGGTCGTCGACGGCCAGGACGGGTGAGCGGGTCGTGGTCGAGTACCGCACCTCGACGTCGGCGACGACCTGCTCCAGCTCGCGGGCGAGTCTGAGCGGGGCGTACATCAGCTCTTCGAAGCCGAGGACGAGGACGCGGTGGGCGTCGGCGGGGAGTGCCTCCGCGAGGCGGGCGGCCATGGCGGGAAGGGCGCGTTCCAGGCGGATGCGGTGCTGGGGGGTGAAGCCGTGGCGTCCGCCGTCGGGGAGGCCGCGGGGCCAGTGCAGATCGACGCGGGTGGGGTGGGGGCGGCCAAGCGTCTGCCGGGTCTTGTTCGCTGCCGGGTGCGGGTTGTCTGTGGCTGGTCGCGCCCGCGCGGCGGTAGCCGCACATTCAACACAGCCCCGCGCCCCTTCAAGGTCGGCAACCGCATCGCCCGCCTTTGCTTCCAGGGGCGCGGGGCTGTGTCGATGTGCGGCTCCGCCGCGGGGCGCGACCAGCCCCCACTCAGCCGCAGACGACGAACCACCGCTCGCCGCACCCTCCGCCTCGTACCGCGCAACCAGCTCCTGCCCCTTCTCCAGCACCCCGGAGGGCAACCGCACCGTCCCCGAAGCGGCCGCCACCAGATCAACCCGGGCGCCGATCTCCCGCGCGAACTCCTCCAGTCGCCCCGCGTCGGCCGCGGACCGCATGTCGACCAGCGCCACCACCACGTACCGCCGACGGGGATACCGCTGATGAAGATCCCGGACGGTGTTCAGAACCGTGTTCCCCGTCGAGAACTCGTCGTCGACCAGCACCAACGGGCCGTCACCGACCAGCAGCGCAGGATCCTCCGGCAGCAGCAGATGCGACGTGGCGTGGGAGTGGGACTCCTCGAAGCCGCCCGCGGTCGCCACGCCGGCCACCGGGCGACGGGTGGAGTGGAGGTACGGCGCGAGGCCCACGCCGTCGGCCACGGAGTGGCCCAGCCCTGTCGCCGTCTCCGCGTACCCGAGGACGACCGCCCTGGCCGCCTCCTCGGTGCCGAGGAGCTCCCGGACCCGTCGGCCGAGGGCGAAGCCGTACCCGTACACCACCGACGGCGACTGCGGCACATGCTTGCCCAGCACGTTGGAGACCAGCAGATGGGCCCGCTTGGGGTTGCGCCGCAGCGCCAGCCCCAGCAGGTCCGTCAGCTTGTCGTCGCCCACGAGTTCCAGCCCGAGTCGCTCGGCGACCCAGGTCCCGGACCAGACCCCGTTGTTCACTGCGTTGCTCATGAGTCCCTAGTTGGTGAGGTCAGCCGGGTATGCCGGCGGCGAGCAGGTCCACGAAGCTGACGTCCTCGCGCGCGACGCCGAAGACCTCGGCCCGCAGCATGGTCCGCTCGGCCCAGGCGCGGTGCGGCTTCACCTCGTTCATCTTGTTCGTGTACGCCGACCTGAGCACGCCCCCACCGCCCCGCTCGGGCCGCAGGATGTCCGCGGCGTCGCTGAACTCCTCGTGGCTGACCACGGACAGCGCGTGCACCGGCAGGACGTGGGTCGGGTGGATGCAGGTCTTGCCCAGCAGACCGTTGGCCTGGTCCAGCGAGATCTCCCGCAGCAGCCCGTCCATGGCGTGCTCTATCAGTTTCTCGCGCAGCTCGACCGCCTGCCCCTCGAGGAAGGGGCTGGTGCGCAGCAGCGGCTTGAACATGCGTTCGGGGACACGGAAGTACTCCCACACCGGCCCGGTGACCGTGAACCCGGTGCCGTCGGCGCGCCCCAGCATGTTCACCACGTCGGCTATCACGGAGGCGATGATCTGGACGTCGTAGGCGGTCATGTCGGGAGCCCGGCGCAGCCCGTACGACGAACAGAAGTCGGTGACACCCAGCCGGAGCGCCAGCACGCGTTCCCGGTACTTCTCGACGGCGCGGGCGATGCCCTCCAGGGCGTCCACGCGCGTCTCCCGGTACATCAGCTCCGGTGTCTCCAGCACGGGCATCCCGAACAGCCGGTGCCCGCTCGCGGCCTCGGCGCCCGCGAGGGCCTCCAGGAACGGGATACCGCGCTCCTCGGTGAACTTCGGGAAGACGAACCCGGACAGCAGCCGGACGCTCGGACCGAGTCGCCGTACGAGATCGGGGATCTGCTCGGGCGTGCGCACCCGGATGAACAGCAGCGGGATGCAGTCACCGCCTCTCGCGTCCAGGTCGGCGAACTGCCGGACGAGGTTCTCCTCCCCCGCCACCACGTCCGCGTCGTCGATCGAGTCCTCCAGGCACAGCACCATCGAGACCACGCCGAGCGCCGCCTGTTTGACGATGTCTTCGGCGAGCCGCGGCCGGGTGGCCGGGCTGTAGAGCGTGGCGCCCAGGGCCGCGGAGAGCAGCCGGGCCGGGGAGTCCGCGCCGAACTCGCACGGCTCCTGGTGGAAGAGGCGCTGACGCACCTCCGGGGCGATGTGCCCGAAATGACGCATAAAGCTCCCCCGCGTTGGCTATGTGGCCCGTGATCTGCAGAAAGGTGGCCGGTAATAGTACGTACAAACCCATGTCATGGGTTCCCACCGGGCATGAATTTCAGGTAACGCAGGACATGAACAGCTGTGACGGCTGCCGTACCCCGCGTTGTCGTGACCAGGACCGAGAGGGCAGGATGACCGCATGACGCACGCGATGCTGAAGGGATCGAACGTCCCGCTCGAAGCCACGACGGTGCGCGCCGTGCTGCGCTGGACGCCCGGGCCGGGAGTTCCGGATGTCGACGCCTCGGCGCTGCTCCTCGGCCCCGACGGACGTGTGCGCTCCGACGAGGACTTCGTCTTCTACAACCAGCCCCGGCACCCCTCCGGGAAGATCTGGTGGCTCGGAAAGAAACGGCTCGCCGACGGTCCTACGGACACGATCCAGACAGATCTGGCCGGAGTCGAGACCGATGTCAGCCGGATTCTTCTGGTCGCTTCGGCGGAGGACGTTCCCTTCGGCCGCGTACCGGGTCTGCGCATCCTGCTGTACGACGCCCGGCTCGCCGAGGCCGAACCGCTGATCACCTTCGACATCAAACCGGAGACCGGCAGCGAGACGGCCCTGATCTGCGGCGAGCTCTACCGCCGCGGCGAGGGCTGGAAGTTCCGTGCGGTGGCCGAGGGTTATACGGACGGTCTGAAGGACCTGGCCACGGACTACGGCATCTCGGTCGACGAGTCCGAGCCGACGGCTGCGCCGCTTCAGCCGGAGATCTCCCAGCCGCTGCCCCCGGAACAGCCGACGGCGCTCCCGGCCCAGCCGGCCTACGGCTATCCGCAGCAGCCACCGACCACGCAACCCGCGTACGGCTACCCCCAGCCCGCAGCAGCAGGCACCCAGTCCGGCTACGGCTACCCACCCCCGGTGACCACACTCCCGAACCCGGACTTCCGGCTGCCACCCCAAGGGCCCCAGTTCATCGGGCGTTAGAGGAACCCCCTACGAACCACCCGCAGCCGCCGACGCACAGCCGCCCCCGAGCTCCTGGGCGACTATCGCTCCACCTTCGTCTTGTAACCCCGCCCCCACTGAAGCCCCCACCCGTACAACCGATCCAACTCCGCCTGGAACCCGTACACGAACTTCACCTCGCGCCGGACGACCAGCTCCCCCTTGACGTTCTCGATCATCACCACCGCGCACGACCGCGCCTGCGGATGCCGCTCGTCAAGATGGATCTCGATCCGGGGCCCATTGCTCGGATACAGCGTCACGATCGCGTGCGTACGGTCGAACGCGGGCGTCTGGTCGTAGATGTACACGAACACCAGCAACCGCTTGATCTCGTCCCGATGATCGAGGTTGACGTACATCGTCTCCCCGGACGCCGACCCGAACCGGTCGTCGCCGCTCAGTTTGACGTACGGCGGCGCGTTGACGTCCCCGAAGTAGTTCCCGAGCGGCTGTACGACGCCCTTGGTACCGTCGGCCAGCTCATACAGGCACGCCAGGTCGAGGTCGACGTTGACCATGCTCTGGTTGTGCCCCATGACCTCCGGCGGCTTCAGCGCCTTGAACGGGTGCCGGAAAAGAGACTCCCGCTGCGAGCCGCCTATGTCGGACGTCCGCATCCGCCAGTTCAGGTTGACCCGCAGATGCCCGGTGGCGGCCCCCTGCTTGGTGAGTGAGACCTGGTTGTGCCGTTTGGTCAGCTCGATGGCGTTGGTGGCCGAACTGCCGGAGTCGAACTCGGCCGCGCGCGACCCCAGCAGACCGTCGAAAAACCCCATTACCGCCCCCACGTTCGACTTGAAAAAGACCGGCGGGGCGGCCGGAGGCCCGGCCGCCCCGCTCAGAGCGTTCCTCACCCGAAGGCGCGTCACACCCCGGACGAGACCTCAGTCTTCTCGTCCGAGTCCGTCGCTTTTCCCTCGGCGGCCGCGAGACGTTGGTTGCGGCGGACGGAGGACCAGAAGGACCAGCCGATCAGGACGACGCCGACGAGACCCGTGATGACCTCGTTGATCTGGTACTGGATGGTGACCATGAGGATCACGGCCAGCGCGCCGATCGCGTAGTGCGCGCCGTGCTCCAGGTAGACGTAGTCGTCCAGGGTGCCCTGGCGGACCAGGTAGACGGTGAGCGAGCGGACGTACATGGCGCCGATGCCGAGACCGAGGGCCATCAGGACGATGTCGTTGGTGATGGCGAACGCGCCGATGACGCCGTCGAAGGAGAACGAGGCGTCCAGGACCTCGAGGTAGAGGAACATGAAGAAGGCGGCCTGGCCGGCCAGGACGACGGCCGGCTTCTTCTTGCCGCTGCGCTCGGCCTCTTCCTCCTCCTCGTGCTC
Source organism: Streptomyces sp. NPDC001617 (assembly GCF_053596855.1). Lineage (NCBI taxonomy): Bacteria > Bacillati > Actinomycetota > Actinomycetes > Kitasatosporales > Streptomycetaceae > Streptomyces > Streptomyces sp. NPDC001617. Next base: position 70,223 of record NZ_JBSFHA010000044.1, on the reverse strand, counting down.
GCGCTCCTCCTCGGCCTCCAGGCGGTCTTCGAAGTAACCGGAGAGACCGCCGACGACCATGTAGGTGATCAGGCCGGCGATGCCGGAGATCAGGACCGTCTGGGCCTTGTCGACGTGGGCGCCGCCGTGCTGGTGGGCGTGGGTGGCGAAGGTGAACGACGTGATCAGCAGGACGACCAGGGAGATGCAGACCGACAGCATGTCGACCTTGCCGAGCTTGGCCAGCGGGCGTTCGATCCAGCGCAGCCACTGGATGTCGCGGTCCTCGAAGATGAAGTCCAGGAAGATCATCAGCAGGAACATGCCACCGAACGCGGCGATCGCCGGGTGGGCGTCGGTGACCAGCTGCTGGTAGTGGTCCTTGTTGTTCAGGGCGAGGTCGACCGCGTCTATCGGGCCGATCTTGGCGCTGATGGCGACGATGACGACCGGGAAGACCAGCCGCATGCCGAAGACCGCGATGAGCACGCCGACGGTGAGGAAGATCTTCTGCCAGAAGGCACTCATCTTCTTCAGGATTCCGGCGTTGACCACCGCATTGTCGAACGACAGCGAGATCTCGAGAACGGAGAGGATCGCCACGATGCCGAAGGCCTCCCACCCCCCGTAGAAGACCGCCGCGACCAGGCCGACCGCGGTAATCGCGAACGACCAGCCGAAGGTTTTCAGAAGCACTGGCTACCCAATCCTTGGCGACCGGGTCTCCCCGGGCCGCACTCGGCTTTACGAAACATTGACTCCGAAGTCTAGAGCGATGCCCCGGAGACCCGACGCGTACCCCTGCCCCACCGCACGGAACTTCCATTCGCCCTGGTAGCGGTAGACCTCGCCGAAGATCATGGCCGTTTCCGTGCTGGCGTCCTCGCTGAGGTCGTAGCGGGCGAGTTCCTGGCCGTCGGCCTGGTTGACCACGCGGATGAAGGCGTTGCTCACCTGGCCGAAGGTCTGGCCGCGCTCGTCGGCCATATGGATCGAGACCGGGAAGACGATCTTGTCGCACCGCTCCGGCACCTTGGAGAGGTCGATCAGGATCGACTCGTCGTCGCCCTCGCCCTCACCGGTGAGGTTGTCGCCGGTGTGCTCCACCGAGCCGTCCGGGCTCTTGAGCTGGTTGTAGAAGACGAACCACTCGTCCCCGAGCACCCGCCCGCTGTTGCACAGCAGCGCGCTGGCGTCCAGGTCGAAGTCGGCTCCGGTGGTGGAGCGCGCGTCCCAGCCGAGCCCGACCATCACCTGAGTGAGGTTGGGTGCGGCCTTGGACAGGGAGACATTGCCCCCCTTGGCGAGCGTGACGCCCATGATGCTGGTCCTCCCCGAGACGGTGCGTGTTTGGTTGTACTGCGGGTCCGGCGCCGCACACGGGCGGTGCGGCGCCGGAGGGTTCGACCGGCCGGGCTGCCGCTCAGACGTTCACGCCAAAGTCCTGCGCGATGCCGCGCAGGCCCGAGGCGTAGCCCTGGCCGATGGCGCGGAACTTCCACTCCGCGCCGTTGCGGTACAGCTCGCCGAAGACCATGGCGGTCTCCGTCGAGGCGTCCTCGCTCAGGTCGTACCGGGCGATCTCCGCCTCGCCGGCCTGGTTCACCACGCGGATGAACGCGTTGCGCACCTGGCCGAACGACTGCTGGCGGTTCTCGGCGTCGTAGATCGACACCGGGAAGACGATCTTCTCGATGTCGGCCGGGACGGCCGCGAGGTTGACCTTGATCTGCTCGTCGTCGCCCTCGCCCTCACCGGTGATGTTGTCGCCGGTGTGCTCGACCGAGCCGTCGGGGCTCTTGAGGTTGTTGAAGAAGACGAAGTTCTGGTCGCTGGCGACCTTGCCGGAGCTGTTCAGCAGCAGCGCGCTGGCGTCCAGGTCGAAGTCGGTGCCGGTCGTGGTGCGGACGTCCCACCCCAGACCGACGATGACCGCGGTCAGGCCCGGGGCCTCCTTGGTCAGCGATACGTTGCCGCCCTTGCTGAGGCTGACTCCCACGAGTCCTCCATTGGGTTCAGGGGCGGGGCGCCCCGCCGTGCGTTTGACATCGGATCAACGAATCGATCCTAGTGACGGGTTCCCGCCCCACGCATGGCTTGGAGCCGAAGAATCACAGGGTGTCGAGCGCCTTGACGTACTCGTTCAGGTCGCGGGCGTCCGGCAGCGCGTTGACGACGGTCCAGCGGACCACGCCCTCCTTGTCGATGACGAAGGTGCCGCGCACCGCGCAGCCCTTGTCCTCGGCGAAGACGCCGTAGGCGCGGGAGACCTCGCCGTGCGGCCAGAAGTCGCTCAGCAGCGGGTAGTCGAGGCCCTCCTGCTCGGCGAAGACGCGCAGGGTGTGGATGGAGTCGTTGGAGACGGCGAGCACCTGGGTGTCGCGGTCGGAGAACTGCGGCAGGTTGTCCCGCACCTCGCACAGCTCACCGGTGCACACGCCGGTGAAGGCGAAGGGGTAGAAGAGCAGGACCACGTTCTTCTGGCCACGGAACTCGGAGAGCTTCACGGTGGCGCCGTGGTTGTCCTTGAGCTCGAAGTCGGGGGCCTTGTCGCCGACCTGGATCGCCATCGGGATACATCCCTTTCGGTGGGGCTGTTCGGGTGGTGGACCCAACCCTACGCAGCGCTCACCGAAAGACGACGGACGGGCCGAGCGAACACTCGGCCCGTCCGGGATGGCCTACTTCTTGGACTTGGCTGCCTTCGGCGTCACCAGCCGGCTGCCGCTCCAGTCCTTGCCCACGCTGACGCTCTTGGAGGCGGACAGGCCCGCCGTCGTCGCGGCTTCGGAGATGTCGCTCGGCTCGACGTAGCCGTCACGGCCGGTCTTCGGCGTCAGCAGCAGGATCGAGCCGCCCTCCTCGATGTACGTGGTGGCGTCCACCAGCACATCGGTCAGGTCGCCGTCCTCGTCGCGGAACCAGAGCACCACGGCATCGGCGACGTCGTCGTAGTCCTCGTCCACAAGGTCGCTGCCGATGACTTCCTCAATGGCCTCGCGGAGTTCCTGGTCTACGTCTTCGTCGTAGCCGATCTCCTGGACCACCTGCTCGGGCTGGAACCCCAGCCTCACGGCAGGGCTCGTCTCCGCGTGGTCCGCGGTCGCGCTCACGGGTTGCCTCCTGATCATGGTTTGGAACGGGGGTACCCCCGAGCCCGTTCAGGGCTTGGGGGCGTCTCAGCCACGCGCGTGCGCGAAGCATTGGCCGTAGTCCACACGGGCGGGGCGGATCGCGCAAGTACCCGGCCGTTCAGACCGCCGAAACGGTGACGTTCCTGGCCGTGTCACCGCAACTCCAGGCACGCCGCCACGGCCATAAGTGACCTACACCACACCTTTCTGTCCCCTTTGTGGCATTGGGAACCAGGGAAAGCCTCCGTAGGTCTCGGTTACCTCTCAGTAGAGATGACGTTTGCTTCCCCGAGGTACACGATGGGGAACGGTGCAGGCATACCGAAAAGCAGCTCAAAGCAGCCCTCTGACAGGTAAGGAACAGCGTGGCTTCCGGATCCGATCGCAACCCGATCATCATTGGCGGCCTTCCGAGTCAGGTTCCTGACTTCGATCCCGAAGAGACCCAGGAGTGGCTCGACTCCCTCGACGCCGCCGTCGACGAGCGCGGCCGTGAGCGGGCCCGCTACCTGATGCTGCGGCTGATCGAGCGGGCCCGCGAGAAGCGCGTGGCCGTGCCCGAGATGCGCAGCACGGACTACGTGAACACGATCGCCACCAAGGCCGAGCCGTTCTTCCCGGGCAACGAGGAGATCGAGCGCAAGGTCCTGAACGCGACCCGCTGGAACGCCGCGGTGATGGTCTCCCGCGCCCAGCGCCCCGGCATCGGCGTCGGCGGCCACATCGCCACCTTCGCCTCGTCCGCGTCCCTCTACGACGTCGGTTTCAACCACTTCTTCCGCGGCAAGGACGACGGCCTCGGCGGCGACCAGGTCTTCTTCCAGGGCCACGCCTCCCCGGGCATCTACGCGCGCGCGTTCCTGCTCGACCGCCTCACCGAGGAGAACCTCGACGGCTTCCGCCAGGAGAAGTCGAAGGCCCCGAACGGCTTGTCCAGCTACCCGCACCCGCGCTCGATGCCGGACTTCTGGGAGTTCCCCACGGTCTCCATGGGCCTCGGCCCGATCGGCGCGATCTATCAGGCGCGGATGAACCGGTACATGCACGCGCGCGGGATCGCCGACACGTCGAAGTCCCATGTGTGGGCGTTCCTCGGCGACGGCGAGATGGACGAGCCGGAGTCGCTCGGCCAGCTGACCATCGCCGCCCGTGAGGGTCTGGACAACCTGACCTTCGTCGTCAACTGCAACCTGCAGCGCCTGGACGGCCCGGTGCGCGGCAACGGCAAGGTCATCCAGGAGCTGGAGTCGGTCTTCCGCGGCGCCGGCTGGAACGTGATCAAGCTGATCTGGGACCGCTCCTGGGACCCGCTGCTCGCGCAGGACCGGGACGGCCTCCTCGTCAACAAGATGAACACGACGCCGGACGGCCAGTTCCAGACGTACGCCACCGAGTCCGGCGCCTACATCCGCGACCACTTCTTCGGCGACGACCAGCGGCTGCGCGCGATGGTCGAGGGCATGACCGACGACCAGATCCTGCACCTGGGTCGCGGCGGTCACGACCACCGGAAGATCTACGCGGCGTTCAAGGCGGCCACGGAGCACCGGGGCCAGCCGACGGTGATCCTCGCCAAGACGATCAAGGGCTGGACGCTGGGCCCGAACTTCGAGGGCCGCAACGCCACGCACCAGATGAAGAAGCTGACGGTCGACGACCTCAAGCGCTTCCGCGACCGGCTGCACCTGCCGATCTCCGACAGGGAGCTGGAGTCCGGCCTGCCGCCGTACTACCACCCCGGCCGGAACTCGGAAGAGATCCAGTACATGCACGACCAGCGCAAGCAGTGCGGTGGTTACGTCCCCACCCGCGTCGTGCGCTCCAAGCCGCTCGCGCTGCCGGACGACAAGACGTACGCGAGTGTGAAGAAGGGCTCGGGCCAGCAGTCGATCGCGACGACCATGGCCTTTGTCCGTCTCCTCAAGGACCTCATGCGGGACAAGGAGCTCGGCAAGCGGTTCGTGCTGATCGCGCCGGACGAGTACCGCACGTTCGGCATGGACTCGTTCTTCCCGAGCGCGAAGATCTACAACCCGCTCGGCCAGCAGTACGAGGCGGTCGACCGGGACCTGCTGCTCGCGTACAAGGAGTCGCCGACCGGGCAGATGCTGCACGACGGCATCTCGGAGGCGGGCTGCACGGCTTCCCTGATCGCGGCCGGCTCGGCCTACGCGACGCACGGCGAACCGCTGATCCCGGTCTACGTCTTCTACTCGATGTTCGGTTTCCAGCGCACCGGTGACCAGTTCTGGCAGATGGCCGACCAGTTGGCGCGCGGTTTCGTACTGGGTGCGACCGCGGGCCGTACGACACTGACCGGTGAGGGTCTGCAGCACGCCGACGGCCACTCGCAGCTGCTCGCCTCGACCAACCCGGGGTGTGTCGCGTACGACCCGGCGTACTCGTACGAGATCGCGTACATCGTGCAGGACGGGCTGCGCCGGATGTACGGCGGCGACGCCGAACACCCGCACGGCGAGGACGTCTTCTACTACCTGACCGTCTACAACGAGCCGATCCAGCACCCGGCCGAGCCGGAGAACGTGGATGTCGAGGGCATCCTCAAGGGCATCCACCGGCTCTCCGAGGGCGGTTCGGGGTCGATCCCCGCGCAGATCATGGCGTCCGGTGTCGCGGTCCCGTGGGCCGTCGAGGCGCAGAAGATCCTCGGCCAGGAGTGGAACGTCAAGGCGGACGTCTGGTCGGCGACCTCCTGGAACGAGCTGCGCCGTGACGCGGTCGCCGTGGAGCAGCACAACCTGTTGCACCCGGAGGAGGAGCAGCGGGTGCCGTACGTGACGCAGAAGCTGTCGGGTGCGCAGGGGCCGTTCGTGGCGGTGTCGGACTGGATGCGGTCGGTTCCGGACCAGATCGCACGGTGGGTGCCGGGGACGTACCAGTCCCTGGGCGCGGACGGGTTCGGCTTCGCCGACACCCGTGGCGCCGCTCGCCGGTTCTTCCACATCGACGCGCAGTCGATCGTGGTGGCGGTGCTGACGGAGCTGGCGAGGGAGGGGAAGGTGGACCGGTCGGTGCTCAAGCAGGCGATCGACCGGTACCAGTTGCTGGATGTTTCCGCCGCCGATCCCGGGGCCGCCGGCGGAGACGCGTAGTCGCGCAGTTCCGTCGTGCCTTGTCTCTACGATGCGGGCATGAAGCAACAAACGGCGCAGGGGCGTTGGGAGCAGGTCACCCAGCGCCCCTTGCTGGCGTTGGCCGTGCTGTTCGCCGTCGCGTATGCCGTGCCGATCGTGGATCACTCGGCGGGGCATCTGCTGACGACCGTGTGCACATGGGTCGAGTGGGTGGTGTGGGGGACGTTCGCCGTCGACTACGTGGTGCGGGTGGGGCTGGCCCGGCGGCGCAAGGAGTTCGTGCGGACGCACTGGCTGGACCTGTGCGCGGTGGTGGTGCCGGTCCTGCAGCCGCTGCGGCTGCTGCGGATGGTGTCGACGCTGATACTCGTCGGGCGGCGGGCCCGGATGGCCTCACAGATCCAGCTGACCACGTATGTCGCGGGGGCCGTGGTCGGGCTGCTGATGTTCGGGTCGCTGGCCGTGCTGTCCGTGGAGCGTGATTCACCGGACGGGAACATCCGCACGCTGGGTGACGCACTGTGGTGGTCGTTCACGACGATGACGACGGTGGGGTACGGCGACCACGCGCCGACGACCGGCCTGGGCCGCATGATCGCCGTGGGCCTGATGCTCTCCGGCATCGCACTGCTCGGTGTGGTGACCGCCAACATCGCCACGTGGTTCATCGCCCGCTTCGAGAAGGACGACATCGAGGAACGGCGGCAGACGGAGGCCATCGAAGCGCTGGCCGAGGAGGTCCGCGCCCTCCGAGCCGAGGTCGCGGCACTCAGAAAGACCTCCGTCGAGGGCTGAGGCGGGCCCCCGGCCCATCAACCGGGGGCCCCTCCCTCACGCGCCCCGGGTCAGAAGAGTCCGATGCCCGGGGTTGCCGCCCCTGCCAGCCAGATGATGGCCAGGAGCGTGTCGATGGCGCCCAGTACGAAGGCGACCAGGGCCGGGATCGGGCGGCTGCCCGCCCAACTACGGCCCATTGCCAGCCAGCCGCAGACGACCGCGACGGGGCCGAGGATGATCCCCAGCACGAAGAATCCGGCGATCGCGCAGATGACTCCGATGATTCCGAGCGTCGCGCGATCCGGCCCGGACCGTGACCACGTCCGGCCACGTGAGCGGGGGTACCTGCGCGTTCCGTGTCCGAAGCCCGCCATCATCAACTCCCTCAACCCCGGGGTCTGTTCGGGGTCAACGAGACGGGTACCCCCGCTGCGGCTCCCAATCATCGCCGCGTCGCCGGTCTGTCGGCGCGCTGTCCCCCTCCGGCAGCGCGCCGCAGCACCTGTCGCCCCCTGCGATGGGCATGCCCCACTGTGACCTGCGGCGCGCACCGAGGGCGAGGAATCTTTAGCGTCTTCACCCTGATAGGCGAAGTCCGTTGAAATTCCGTCAGATCCACGAGCGACACGACCGTCAGAAGGCGGCTGCCTAGATGTGGCCCACGCCCGCGCCCGCCTCCGCGTTCTCGCCCCGCTTCGTCAGCAGCGCCACGAACACCGCCACCACCGCGACCCCACACGCGACCAGCGAGGCCAGGCTCATGCCCGAGATGAACGTCGCGTGCGCGACGTCCGCGATCTTCGCGGCGATCGCCTCCGGCGTCCCCTTGGCGACCGGTGCGATGCCGACCTGGACCGCCTCCGAGGCCTGCCCCAGCTGGGACGAGGTGAGCGGCGGGAGGCCCGCGTCCTTCCAGTTGCCCGCGAGGTCGTTGTCGACCTTGGAGGCCATCACCGCGCCGAGGACCGCCGTACCGAGGCTGCCGCCGATCTGCATCGCCGCCTGCTGGAGACCGCCGGCGACACCGGAGAGCTCCATGGGGGCGTTGCCGACGATGACCTCGGTGGCGCCGACCATGACCGGCGCGAGACCGAGGCCGAGGAGGCCGAACCAGAGGGACATGAGCGCGCTGCCCGTGTCCGCGTCCAGCGTCGACATGCCGTACATGGCGATCGCGGTGGCCGCCATGCCGCCGGCCAGCGGGATACGCGGTCCCAGCTTGGTGATCAGCACGCCGGCGAGCGGGGAGCCGACGATCATCATGCCGGTGAGCGGCAGGAGGTGCAGACCCGCCTTGATCGGGGTCATCCCGTGCACGTTCTGCAGGTAGAACGTCACGAAGAACAGGCCGCCCATGAACGCGATCGCCATCAGGACCATCAGGACGACTCCCGCGGAGAGCGGGACCGAGCGGAAGAGGCCGAGAGGGATCAGGGGCTCCTTGACCCTCGTCTCCCAGAAGGAGAAGAGCGCGAAGCCCACGACCGACGCGGCTATGAACGTCCACGTCCTTCCGTCGCCCCAGCCCCAGCTCGGCGCCTTGATCAGAGCCCAGACCAGGCAGAACATCGCGGCGGAGAGCAGGACGATGCCAAGGATGTCGAAGGAGCGCGGAGCGCTGTATCCATTCTTCGGGCTCCGCCCGAGGGCCGCGCGGTGGTCCAGGAGGATCAGCAGGCCCAGGGCCAGGGCGATCGCACCTACCGGCACGTTGATGAAGAACACCGACTGCCAGTTGACGTGCTCCACGAGGACGCCGCCGAGGATCGGGCCGCCCGCCGTGGAGGCGCCGATCACCATGCCCCAGATGCCGATGGCCATGTTGAGCTTCTCGGCCGGGAACGTCGCCCGCAGCAGGCCCAGCGCGGCCGGCATCAGCAGGGCGCCGAACAGACCCTGGAAGACGCGGAAGGTGACGACCGCGGCGATGCTGCTGGACAGGCCGATGGCGCCCGAGGCAGCGGCGAAGCCGACGACGCCGATCAGGAAGGTCTGGCGGTGGCCGAAGCGGTCACCGAGCTTGCCCGCGGTGATCAGGGAAACCGCGAGGGCGAGGAAGTAGCCGTTGGTGATCCACTGGACGTCGGCGAAGCTCGCCTTGAGGTCCTTCTGGATGGCCGGGTTGGCGATGGCCACGATGGTGCCGTCCAGGGCCACCATCATGACGCCGACCGCCACGGTGATGAGAGTGAACCAGGGGTGGCCGCGCAGCCCGGAGGACGGCGACCCGTCCGACGGGGCTTGTGGCGCCGTGCCCCCCGACCCCGTCGTGTCGATGGTCTGACTAGTCATGCGTTCGAGGCTAATGACAGCCACTGACAATTGACAAACGAGTTCACAAGTCAGTAACTGACGCATATGGAAACACTGCGCGAACGCAAGAAGCAGCGCACCAGGGACGCCCTGCTGAGGGCCGCCGTAGAGCTCTTCACCGCACACGGCTACGAGCGGACGACCGTCGACGACATCGTCGACGCCGTCGACGTCTCGCAGCGGACCTTCTTCCGCTACTTCGCCGGCAAGGAGGAGGCGGCCCTCGCGCTGGAGGCGCTGGTGGTGGCGCGGTTCGTGGAGAGCGTGCGGGAGCGGCCGGCGGACGAGGCGCCGATGGAGGCGCTGCGGCAGGCGGTCCTGGAGGGGTGGGACAGCCTCCACGAGGTGATCGAGGCTGTCGTACCGGTCGAGTTCTATCTGCGCATGTACCGGGTGATCGAGTCGACGCCGGCCCTGCTCGCCGCCCATCTGCGGCGCAACCTGGAGGTCGAGGACGCCCTCGCCCGCGTGCTCGCCGAGCGCGAGGGCCTCGACGTGGACGCCGATCCGCGGCCGCGGCTGGCCGTGGCGGTCTTCAGCGGGGTGATGCGGGTGACGGAACGGCAGTGGGGCACGGACGCGGACTTCAGCCTGGAGGCGATGCGCGCGTTGACGATCTCGTACCTCGAACAGGTGGGACCTGCACTCACGGAGAACTGGCGAACACGCTGAGACACACTGAGGTCATCGCCACGTTTATCGAAACGTGATCCCCGTCACTCGGCTCACGCGAGACCCTCTCGTTCTCCTAGTGTGTCCTCCCAGTGACTTCCTTCGACACCTCCCCGCAACTGAACGTCTGGCGCGCCCTGCTGGCCCTGGCCGTCGTCTTCGTGATGCTGGCGACCACCGGCTGGACGGCCCTGCGCAACCACGGCGTGACGACCCCGCTCCAGGCCTCGCTCTCCTCATGGGAGCACGGCCGGATACACGGCCACCACCTGCCGGACCCGGACGCGTCCCCCGCGCGCCTGTCCCGCTTCTTCGCCTCGCTCACCGCGCAGGAGCGCGCGGCGCTGGCCCGCCGCTACCCGCTCGCGGTCGGCAACATGAACGGCGCCCCCGTCGTCCTGCGCTACCGCGCCAACCACCTCGCGCTCCAGCAGCAGCGCAGGGCCGAGCTCAAGCGCATGCACGACAGCCGCCTGTCCCCCGTCGGGCAGCAGGAGGCGGGCCGCCGTATGCACCGCTACGAGTCCCTGCTGAGCGGGGGCCGGCAGATCCTGGCCTTCGACCCGGGCGGCATGGGCCGGGTCGCCGAGGTCTTCGGCGACCTGCGGAAGGCGGAGCGGGTGTCGGTCGTCGTCCCCGGCGTCGACACCGACCTGCTGACCTTCCAGAAGACCTACCGCCCGTACTCGGCGCCGGTCGGCATGGCCAAGTCGCTGTACGCGGCCGAGCAGGACGCCGGCCCGAGGACGCGTACGGCCGTGATCGCCTGGGCCGACTACACGGCACCGGCCGGCCTCGGCATCGACTCGGCGACGGCGATGCGCGCGCAGGACGGCGCGGTCCGGCTGAACGCCCTGCTGCGGGCGCTGCCCGGCAGGGCACCGGTCTCGCTCTTCTGCCACAGCTACGGTTCGGTCGTCTGCGGGGTGGCCGCGCACGCGCTGCCGCGCCGGGTGGCCGACATAGCGGTGGCCGCCAGCCCTGGTATGCGGGTCGAGCGGGCGGCCGGTCTGCACACGTCCGCCACGGTGTGGGCGATGCGGGACAGCACGGACTGGATCCAGGACGTGCCCTACATGGAGGTCGGGGGCCTGGGCCACGGCGCCGACCCGGTGTCGTCGGCCTTCGGGGCGCGGGTGCTGTCGGCCTCGGGCGCCAAGGGGCATGCGGGCTATTTCGAGCCGGGTACGGCGAGTCTGCTGAACTTCGCGGAGATCGGCGTTGGCGCGTACCAGTCGGTGGTCTGTGCCCGCGAGGTCGGCGGGTGCAGTGAGGGTTTGTCCGGCGCGGCTACGGCCGGACGCGCGTAGAGGCGCAGGAACTGCGGTCTGCGCGGGGTGGCGACGAAGGAGCGGGTCACGCATACGATGAGCCGCATGGGTGACGTACTGGCCGGATTTCATGCCGCCTGGGAGTTCGAGTCCGACTCCGTGCTCATCCGTTACGAACGGGGGATTCGAACACCCAAGCTCTTCCAGGCGCTGGGAGAACGTCGTGTTCCCCTTGAGGCGATCGCGGGGGTGACGCTGGCGCCGGGCAAGCGCGGGACCGTCGTCCTGCGGGCCGCGCTGCGGGACGGCGCCGATCCGCTGCTGGAGGCGGCCGCCGGGCAGCTGAAGGAAGGGTGCGATCCGTACCGCCTCGTCCTGCCGGCCGAGAAGGAGACGCTGGCCGAGTACTACGCCGACGAGCTGCGGGCACGGCTGGACGGCGGCGGACCGGCGGACGGCTACCTGGTGGCCGCGCCCGAGGCACCTCGCCAGTTCAAGGCGTACGACGCGAAGGCGTCCTTCGACGGGAAGACGGTGAACTTCCGGTGGTTCTGGACGGGGGCCTCGTCGACGAAGTGGAAGGCCGGCGACCAGAGCTTTCCGGTGGCCGAGCTGAGCGGGGTCGAGTGGCGGTCGCCGGAGGTGTTCGAGGGGCATCTGCGCTTGATACGGCGTGCCACGGACGACCAGCCTCCCCAGGCCGACCAGGATCCGGCGGCCGTGGTGTTCGGCCTCGGATACGGGCCCGTGCACGAGTCGCTGCCGTTCGCCGCGGCGGTGTTGGCGGCCGTACGTGACAGCGGGCCCACCGCGGTCGTACCCGCGGCGGGCCCTCGACGCGACCCCGCCGACATCGCGGAGCGAATCCGTCACCTGGGAGAGCTGCACCAGGCGGGGCTGGTGACGGACGAGGAATTCTCCACGAAGAAGGCCGAGCTGCTGGCAGAGCTCTGAGTCACTCCCGTCCGGCGGAGGCGAACGTCATGTCCGGGTACCGGTCGCCCGCCACCTTCGCCGCTATCGGCTCCAGCAGCGCCAGCTCGTCCTCCGTCAACGCGATCCTCGCCGCTGCCGTGTTCTCCTCCACCCGTCCCGGCTTGCGGGTGCCCGGTATCGGGATGACCGGCAGGTCGTGGACGGCCGCCTGCTGCTGGACCCAGGCCAGGGCGATCTGGCCCAGGGACGCGCCGTGGGCCTCGGCGACCGTGCGGATCGGGTCCAGCAGGGTCACGTTGGCCGCCGCGTTCTCGCCGGTGAAGCGGGGCTGCTGACGGCGGAAGTCGTCGGCGGTGAGGTCCTTGTCGGCGTTGGTGAACGAGCCGGTGAGGAAGCCACGGCCGAGCGGGGAGTACGGGACCAGCGCGACGCCCAGTTCGCGGGCGGCCGGCACCACGTGGGCCTCGATGTCCCGGCTGAACAGCGACCACTCCGACTGCACGGCGGCGATGGGGTGCACGGCCTGCGCGGCACGCAGCTCGTCGGCCGTGACCTCGCTCAGGCCGAGGTGCTTCACCTTGCCCTCGCGGACCAGTTCGGCCATGACGCCGACGGTCTCCTCGATCGGCACGTTCACGTCACGGCGGTGCATGTAGTAGAGGTCGATCGCGTCGACGTCCAGGCGCTTGAGGCTGGCCTCGGCGGCCTGGCGGATGTAGGGCGGGTCATTGCGGATGACGCGGCGGGTGGGCTCGCCGGGCGGGATGGCCAGAGCGAACTTGGTGGCGATGACGAGCGCGTCCCGGTTGGCCTTGAAGAACGGGGACAGGAACTTCTCGTTCTCGCCCTGGCCGTAGGCGTCGGCGGTGTCGTACAGGGTGACGCCCAGCTCCAGCGCCCGCTCCAGGGTGGCCCGCGACTCCTTCGCGTCCGAGGGGCCGTAGGCGAAGGACATGCCCATGCAGCCGAGGCCCTGTACGCCGACCTCGGGGCCGGTGTCGCCCAGTCGTGCGGTCGGGATCCTGCTGTCGGTCATCGCACCTTCTCCGCCTCGTAGGTACGGGCGCGGTCCGCGTCCGCGTAGAAACTGATCTTCCGGTCGAGCACCGCCAGGGTGTCCTGCAGCTCGGCGATCCGCGCCAGCACATCGCACCGGGTCGCCTCCAGCAGCTCGAACCGCTGGCCGAACGTGTGATCGCCCTCGCGCACCAGCTCCGCGTACCGCACCATGTCGGCGACCGGCATGCCGGTGAGGCGCAGCTTGCCGACGAGGTCCAGCCAGTCGAGGTCGCGGTTGCTGTAGCGACGCTGGCCGGTGTGGGAGCGGTCGACGTGCGGCATCAGTCCGATCCGCTCGTACCAGCGCAGGGTGTGCGCGGTCAGCCCGGTGAAGGCGACGACCTCGCTGATCGTGTAGTTGTCCTGCCCTTCGGGGCGCCGGTGGGGGTGGGGCGGGGCGCCGCAGCTGTCGGTCCTGGTACGCGTGGTCTCCATCACCGTCATGGGCTCAACGCTATGGGGTTGGAGTGCACTCCAAGCAAGCGGAACCGGTAAGAATTCGTCCCCGGAGCCCGACCCCACGAGAAGTATGCAGCCGCGAGCCGCTTAGGCTCGTCGGCATGTCCTTGCAGAGCCTCGCGTTGATCGAGAACTGGCCGGTTCCCACCGCCGCCGCGGGCGTGGTGCGTGCCGACGGCACGGTCCTCGGCGTCCACGGACCGTCCGGCCACCGCTTCCCGCTGGCCTCGGTCACCAAGCCGCTCGCGGCGTACGCCGCCCTCGTCGCGTACGAGGAGGGCGCGATCGAGCTCGACGAGCCGGCGGGGCCCGCCGGAGCGACGGTCCGGCATCTGCTCGCGCACACCTCGGGGCTGGCCTTCGACGAGCAGAAGGTGATGGGCGTGCCCGGGGAGCGGCGGCTGTACTCCAACGCCGGTTTCGAGCAGCTCGGCGACCACATCGCCAAGGCGACGGACATCCCGTTCGGGGAGTACCTGCGGCAGGCGGTCCTCGATCCGCTCGGCATGACGTCCACGACCCTCGACGGCTCCCCCGCCAAGGACGGCGTGTCGACGGTGGCCGACCTGCTGCGTTTCGCGGCCGAGGTGCAGGCACCCCGCCTGCTGGACCCCCGTACGGTCGCCGCGGCGATGACGGTCCAGTACCCCGGCACGAAGGGCGTGCTCCCCGGCTACGGCCACCAGAACCCGAACGACTGGGGCCTCGGCTTCGAGATCCGCGACTCCAAGTCCCCCCACTGGACGGGCGGTTCGTCCTCCCCGCGCACCTTCGGCCACTTCGGGCAGTCGGGTACGTTCCTGTGGATCGACCCCGACGCGGCGCTGGCCTGCGTGGCGCTCACCGACCGCGCCTTCGGGCCCTGGGCGATCGAGGCGTGGCCGGCGTTCACGGACGCGGTGCTCGGCGAGGTCCGCTAGAACGGCGGAGCCATCTCCCAGATCAGCAGCTCGGCCGGGGTCAGCGCGACCATCTCGAGATCCTTCGCATCCGTGATCCGGGCCGCGTCCCCCATCCCCAACTCCGCGCCGTCCAGCCGTACTTCACCGCGCACGACATGGACGTACACATACGCCCCGTCCGGCACCGCCGTCCGCTCCCCCGCGCCCAGCCGCCGTACATGAAGCATCGCGCCCGCCTCGGGGACGGCGTACGGCGTGGAGTCGGCGATGCCGTGGACGATCTCGTACGACGGCTCGCCGCCCGGCTTCAGCGGGGCCAGCCACATCTGGACGAAGGTCAGGGGGACCTCCGCGTCGTTGCGCTCGACGTGCCGGACGCCCGCCGCCGCGCTCAGCCGCTGTACGTCACCGGGGCGGACCGTCGTCTCGTGGCCCTTGGAGTCCCGGTGCATCAGCTCGCCCTCGACCACCCAGGTCACGATCTCGGTGTGACTGTGCGGGTGTTCGTCGAACCCGGCGCCGGGGACGAGCCGCTCCTCGTTGCAGGCGATCACCGCGCCGAAGCGGAGGTTGTCGGGGTCGTAGTGCGGGCCGAAGGAGAAGGCGTGCCACGACTCGATGCCGGCCGCCGCATCGCCCCCGGGGTAGCGCTCCGCAGCGCGCCGTACGTCCATCACATGCCCCACGGTAGCGGCGCGGGCTGCTCTGCGTAGCGGTCACCGGTGACCCGGCGGCGCACACTCAGGTCCGGATAGTGCAGTCTTGTCCCGTGCCCGAACCCGTATCCCGCAAGCCCGAAGCCGTAGCGCCCCTCCATCCGCACTCCGCGACCCTGAAGCGGCTGGAGAAGTCCTCCGGCTCGCTCGCCGCGCACGCCATCGCGCGCATGGACGAGACGCTGCCGTGGTACCGGGCGATGCCCCCGGAGAACCGTTCCTGGATCGGGCTGGTCGCCCAGGCCGGTATCGCGGCGTTCACCGAGTGGTTCCGGCATCCCGATGCCCCGCAGGCCATCTCCACGGATGTCTTCGGAACGGCGCCGCGGGAGCTGACCCGGGCCATCACCCTCCGCCAGACGGTCGAGATGGTGCGGACCACGATCGAGGTCATGGAGTCCGCCATCGACGAGGTGGCGGCGCCCGGCGACGAGAGCGTGCTGCGCGAGGCCCTGCTCGTCTACGCCCGTGAGATCGCCTTCGCCACCGCCCAGGTCTACGCCCAGGCCGCCGAGGCACGCGGTGCCTGGGACGCGCGGCTGGAGTCGCTCGTCGTGAACGCCGTGCTCAGCGGGGAGGCCGACGAGGGGGCCGTCAGCAGGGCCGCCGCCCTCGGCTGGAACGCCCCCGAGCATGTGTGCGTCGTGCTCGGCACCGCCCCCGACGGCGACTCCGAACTCACCGTCGAGGCCATCCGCCGGGCCGCCCGGCACGCCAAGCTCCAGGTCCTCACCGGGGTGCTCGGCGACCGGCTCGTCGTCATCGCGGGCGGCAGCGACAATCCGCTCGGCGTCGCCAAGTCGCTGATCGGGCCCTATGCGGCGGGGCCGGTCGTCGCCGGGCCCATCGTGCCCGATCTGCTCGCCGCGACCCGGTCCGCGCAGGCCGCGGCCGCCGGGCTCAAGGCCTGTTCCGCCTGGCAGGACGCGCCACGGCCGGTGCTGGCGGACGATCTCCTTCCGGAGCGCGCGATCGCCGGTGACCCGAGCGCGCGGGAGCAGTTGGTGGAGGAGATCTACAGACCGCTGGAGGAGGCCGGGTCGGCTCTTCTGGAGACGCTCTCCGTCTATCTCGAACAGGCGTCCAGTCTGGAGGGCGCGGCCCGGATGCTCTTCGTCCATCCCAACACCGTGCGCTACCGGCTTCGACGTGTGACTGACGTCACCGGATGGTCGCCATCGGATGTACGCTCCGCATTCACACTGCGTATCGCGCTGATCCTGGGGCGTCTCGCCGATGGAGATCTCCCCGCCTAGTCTTTTGTCGGGGGTCCACAAAACCCCCTCGTGTTCTTCGTCCCTGTCCTCACGGGCGGCCGTGCCCATCCACAAGAGAGAGTGTGAGAGTGCTCGTACTCGTCGCTCCCGGCCAGGGCGCCCAGACGCCCGGCTTCCTGACTCCTTGGCTCGAACTGCCCGGCGCCGCCGACCGCGTCGCCGCGTGGTCGGACGCCATCGGACTGGACCTCGCCCACTACGGCACACAGGCCGACGCGGAGGAGATCCGGGACACCGCCGTGGCCCAGCCGCTGCTGGTCGCGGCCGGGATCCTGTCCGCCGCGGCACTGGGTGCCATCACCCCGGGCGCCGTCGCCGGCCACTCCGTCGGTGAGATCACCGCCGCCTCCTTCGCCGGCGTCCTCGACGACACCGCCGCGCTGACCCTCGTACGCAAGCGGGGTCTGGCCATGGCCGACGCCGCCGCGATCACCGAGACCGGCATGTCCGCACTGCTCGGCGGCGACCCCGAGGTGACCGTCCCGCACCTGGAGAAGCTCGGTCTGACGCCGGCGAACGTCAACGGCGCCGGTCAGATCGTCGCCGCGGGCACGCTGGAGCAGCTCGCCGTGCTGAACGAGGACAAGCCCGAGGGCGTCCGCAAGGTCGTCCCGCTGAAGGTCGCCGGTGCCTTCCACACGCACCACATGGCGCCCGCGGTCGACACGCTGGCCAAGGCCGCCGCCGACCTGACGCCGGCCGACCCGAAGGTCACGTACGTCTCCAACAAGGACGGGCAGACCGTCGCCACCGGTGCCGAGGTGCTGGAGCGGCTGGTCGGCCAGGTCGCCAACCCGGTCCGCTGGGACCTGTGCATGGAGACGTTCAAGGAGCTCGGCGCGACCGCGATCATCGAGGTCTCCCCCGGCGGCACCCTGGTCGGCCTCGCCAAGCGCGCGCTGCCGGGCGTGAAGACGCTCGCGCTCAAGACCCCCGACGACCTCGACGCGGCCCGCGAGCTCATCTCCGAGCACGCAAACGCCTGACACCAAGGAGCCGTACGAACATGTCGAAGATCAAGCCCAGCAAGGGCGCCCCGTACGCGCGCATCCTGGGCGTGGGCGGCTACCGTCCGACCCGGGTGGTGCCCAACGAGGTGATCCTCGAGACGATCGACTCGTCCGACGAGTGGATCCGTTCGCGCTCCGGCATCGAGACCCGGCACTGGGCCTCCGACGAGGAGACCGTGGCCGCGATGTCCATCGAGGCGTCCGGGAAGGCGATCGCCGACGCGGGGATCTCCGCCGAGCAGATCGGCGGCGTGATCGTCTCGACCGTCTCGCACTTCAAGCAGACCCCGGCCGTGGCGACGGAGATCGCCGACAAGCTGGGCACGAACAAGGCCGCCGCCTTCGACATCTCGGCCGGCTGCGCGGGCTTCGGCTACGGCCTCACGCTCGCCAAGGGCATGATCGTCGAGGGCTCCGCCGAGTACGTCCTCGTCATCGGCGTGGAGCGGCTGTCCGACCTCACCGACCTGGAGGACCGCGCGACGGCCTTCCTGTTCGGCGACGGCGCGGGCGCGGTCGTGGTCGGCCCCGCCCAGGAGCCGGCGATCGGCCCGACCGTCTGGGGCTCCGAGGGCGACAAGTCGGAGACCATCAAGCAGACCGTGCCGTGGAACGAGTACGACTCCACGGGCAAGTTCCCTGCGATCACGCAGGAGGGCCAGGCGGTGTTCCGCTGGGCCGTGTTCGAGATGGCGAAGGTCGCCCAGCAGGCGCTGGACGCGGCCGGGATCACCCCGGACGACCTGGACGTCTTCATTCCCCACCAGGCCAACGAGCGGATCATCGACTCGATGGTGAAGACGCTGAAACTGCCGGAGCACGTCACGGTCGCGCGTGATGTACGCACCACCGGCAACACCTCGGCCGCCTCGATTCCGCTCGCGATGGAGCGGCTTCTGGCGACCGGTGAGGCGAAGAGCGGCGACACCGCGCTCGTCATCGGCTTCGGGGCGGGTCTCGTCTACGCCGCGACGGTCGTTACTCTCCCCTAGGCACTCCGTGCCGGATCACACGTCCGGTATGGAAGCACCACCGCCAAACCCTCTGGATCACAAAGAAGGAGCGCCTGACATGGCCGCCACTCAGGAAGAGATCGTCGCCGGTCTCGCCGACATCGTGAACGAGATCGCCGGCATCCCGGTTGAGGACGTCCAGCTGGACAAGTCCTTCACCGACGACCTGGACGTCGACTCGCTGTCCATGGTCGAGGTCGTCGTCGCCGCCGAAGAGCGCTTCGACGTCAAGATCCCGGACGAGGACGTCAAGAACCTCAAGACGGTCGGTGACGCGACCGACTACATCCTCAAGCACCAGGCCTGATCCACCTCTTAGGTCCGGCTGTCTGGCCCCGCCACCCGGCGGTGGCGCCGCTGAATCCTCGTAATCGTTGGAGAAAGAATTCCCGTGAGCCCGACCAATCGCACCGTGGTCGTCACCGGTATCGGCGCAACCACACCGCTGGGTGGCGACGCAGCCTCTACCTGGGAGGGTCTGATCGCCGGCAAGTCCGGCGTCAAGCCCCTGGAGCAGGAGTGGGCCGCCGAGCAGGCGGTCCGTATCGCGGCGCCCGTCGCCGTGGAGCCCACCGAGGTCATCCCGCGGCCGCAGGCCCGACGCCTCGACCGCTCGGCGCAGTTCGCGCTCGTCGCGGCCAAGGAGGCCTGGGCGGACGCCGGTTTCACCGACAGGGCCGGCGACGACGCCAGCGTCGACCCGGACCGGCTCGGTGCCGTCATCGCCTCCGGCATCGGTGGTGTGACGACGCTGCTCGACCAGTACGACGTGCTCAAGGAGAAGGGCGTCCGCCGCGTCTCCCCGCACACCGTCCCCATGCTGATGCCGAACGGCCCCTCGGCCAACGTGGGCCTGCTCGTGGGCGCCCGGGCGGGCGTGCACACGCCGGTCTCCGCGTGCGCCTCCGGCGCCGAGGCCATCGGCTACGCCATCGAGATGATCCGTACGGGCCGCGCCGACGTCGTCGTCGCGGGCGGCACGGAGGCGGCCATCCACCCGCTGCCCATCGCCGCGTTCGGCAACATGATGGCGATGTCCAAGAACAACGACGACCCCGAGGGCGCCTCGCGTCCCTACGACACCGCCCGGGACGGCTTCGTCCTCGGCGAGGGCGCGGGTGTCGTCGTCCTGGAGTCCGCGGAGCACGCGGCGGCGCGCGGTGCGCGGGTGTACGCCGAGGCGGTCGGGCAGGGCATCTCCGCCGACGGCCACGACATCGTGCAGCCGGAGCCGGAGGGCCGGGGCATCTCGCACGCCCTGCTGAACCTGCTGGAGCGGACCGACCTGAACCCGGCGGAGATCGTGCACGTCAACGCGCACGCCACGTCGACGCCGGCCGGTGACATCGCCGAACTGAAGGCGCTGCGGAAGGTCTTCGGCGACGACGCGGATCACATGGCGGTCTCCGCGACCAAGTCGATGACCGGTCACCTGCTGGGTGGCGCGGGCGGTGTCGAGACGGTCGCGACCGTGCTCGCCCTGTACCACCGGGTGGCCCCGCCGACCATCAACATCGAGAACCTCGACCCGGAGGCGGAGGCCAACGCCGACGTCGTCCGCGGCGAGGCCCGCAAGCTGCCCGTGGAGGGCCGCATCGCCGCGCTGAACGACTCGTTCGGCTTCGGTGGACACAACGTGGTGCTGGCGTTCCGTACGGTCTGAGAGCGCCGTCAGCTGGAAATGGCCCGGTCTCCGGTGGGAGATCGGGCCATTCGCCGTTGTGGTGACCGTTGTCGGCCGGGTGCCGGGCGGCTCAGACGACCTGGTGGAGCCAGCGGACGGGGGCGCCTTCTCCCGCATACCTGAAGGGCTCCAGCTCGTCGTCCCACGGCTTGCCGAGCAGCTTGGCGATCTCGGCCTCCAGATCCGTCTCGCCGCGCTGGGAGCGGACCAGGGCCGCCCTCAGACGGTCCTCGGGGATCAGGATGTCGCCGTGGATGCCGGTGACGGCGTGGAAGATGCCGAGGTCGGGGGTGCAGCTGTAGCGCTCGCCCTCGGCGGTGGGGCAGGGCTCGGCGGTGACCTCGAAGCGGAGGAGGTGCCAGCCGCGGAGGGCCGACGCCAGTTTGGAGGCCGTGCCGACCTCGCCCTTCCAGGAGAACTCGGAGCGCCAGGTGCCGGGCGCGGCCGGCTGCCGGATCCAGTCGAGGTTGACGCGCGTGCCGAGCACCCCGGCGACGGCCCACTCGACGTGCGGGCACAGCGCGCGCGGCGCGGAGTGCACGTACAGAACTCCACGTGTCGTCACCGGGACCTCCGGGCAGAGCAGGCATCTCGCGAACTGGCGGACGGTGTGGCCGGGCAGCCACGTTGATGGCGAGGCTACCGTGCGGCGGCGCAAGGAGTGTGACGTACCGTCGGTCCCGAGGCGCCGAAACGCCCGCCATTCACCCGGCAGGACGCTTGTACGGGCGGGAACCGTTGCACCTGACTCGGATCGGGAACTCTCGCGCGTTGTTATGGGGGGACACCTCCAGATACGTCGACCGAGGGGAACACCAGGGGATGCGGAAGCCGAGCCACCGCCCACGGGCCGTTCTCGCCGTCGCCACGGCGGCCGTCCTGGGCGTCGCAGGCTGTGACGCCGTCGGTGGCAACTCCGCCGGTCCGACGGGCTCCGAGGTGCACCGCGCGAAACCGGCGCCGGCCTGGGACGTGAGCCCGAGCTCCGTCGCCGCCGTCGGCGACTCCATCACCCGCGGCTTCGACGCCTGCACGGTGCTGTCCGACTGCCCCGAGGTGTCCTGGGCGACCGGCTCCAGCACCGAGGTCGACAGTCTCGCCGTACGGCTGCTGGGGAAGGCCGAGGCGGCCGAGCGCAGCTGGAACTACGCGGTGACCGGGGCGCGGATGGCCGATCTGCCCGGGCAGGTCGCGCAGGCGGTCAGCAAGAAGCCGCAGTTGGTGACGGTGATGGTGGGGGCCAATGACGCCTGCCGTGCCTCCACCTCCGCCATGACCTCCGTGGCGGAGTTCCGCGCCGACTTCGAGGACGCGCTCGCGGGTCTGCGCAAGGCACTGCCGAAGACGCAGGTGTACGTGGCCAGCGTGCCGAACCTGAAGCGGCTGTGGTCCGAGGGGCGGACCAACCCGATGGGCAAGCAGGTGTGGAAGCTCGGCATCTGCCCCTCCATGCTGGGCGACGCGGACGCGCTGGACTCGGCGGCGACCACGCGCCGGGACACCGTGCAGAAGCGGGTGGAGGACTACAACAAGGTGCTGAAGGAGGTGTGCGCGACGGACAAGCGGTGCCGGTTCGACGGGGGCGCGGTCTACGACTACCGGTTCGGGACCGCACAGTTGAGTCACTGGGACTGGTTCCACCCGAGTGTGAACGGACAGGCCCGGCTGGCGGAGATCGCGTACCGTGCCGTCACCGCCAAGAAAGACGTGACTTAAAGTTCCGCTCATGAGCGAACACTTCGGCACACTTTCCGACGGCAGCCCGGTCCGGCGCTGGACCCTGGAGCGGGCCGGCGTGCGGGTGCGGATCCTGTCGTACGGCGGCATCGTTCAGTCGGTGGAGATCCCGGACCGGGACGGACGTACCGCAGACGTGGTGCTGGGATTCGCCGATCTGGACGGCTATCTCGACCACCCGGAGCCGTTTCTCGGCGCCCTGATCGGGCGGTACGCCAACCGGATCGCCGGCGCCCGCTTCCCGCTCGACGGCGTGACGTACGCCCTGGAGCCGAACAACGCGCCCAACTCCCTGCACGGGGGCGCCCAGGGCTTCGACAAGCGTGTGTGGGATGTCGCACCGGTGGAGCACGGGGTGCGGTTGAGCCGGGTCAGCCCGCACGGGGAGGAGGGCTTCCCGGGGCGACTCGACGTCTCGGTGACGTACACGCTCGACGCCTCCGGCTCGCTGCGGATCGCGTACGAGGCGGTGACCGACGCGCCGACCCTGGTGAACCTGACGAACCACTCGTACTGGAACCTCGCCGGCTCCGGCGACGCGGGCGGGCATGAGCTGCGGATCGCCGCGGCCCGCTACACGCCCGTCGACGCCGATCTGATCCCGACCGGTGTGGAGGACGTCACGGGCACGCGCTTCGACTTCCGGGAGGGGAAGAAGGTCGGTGCCGGGTTCGACCACAACTTCGTGCTCGACGGCGGGGTGACGGAGGCCGCACGGGAGGTGGCCGAGCTGTACGACCCGGCGTCCGGGCGCCTGCTGACCGTGGCGACCACCGAGCCCGGCCTCCAGCTGTACACCGCGGACCACCTCTCCGAGCCCTTCGCCCCGAACGACGGTGTCGCGCTGGAGACCCAGCACTTCCCCGACTCCCCGAACCGGCCGGACTTCCCGAGCACGGTACTGCGGCCGGGCGAGGTGTTCCGGTCGGAGACGGTGTACGGATTCGGCGTGCGGTAGAGCCTGCGGTGGGGGCCGTGGAACAGACTTGCCCCGGTCCAGGGGTCAGGTCCCGGACCGGGGCAGTTCGTGGGGGAGGCGTGCCCCGGGTCAGACGTTAATCGTCGCGGTGAGGCGGCGGTCGACGATCGAGCGGCTCACCTGAATCTCGTACGAACCCTTCACAAATGACCACGAGCCGGTCACCTCGTCCCACACCTCGAAAGCGCGGCGGGGGATCTCGATGACGGCCTCGG
Source organism: Streptomyces sp. NPDC001617 (assembly GCF_053596855.1). Classification (NCBI taxonomy): domain Bacteria; kingdom Bacillati; phylum Actinomycetota; class Actinomycetes; order Kitasatosporales; family Streptomycetaceae; genus Streptomyces; species Streptomyces sp. NPDC001617. The sequence goes on along the minus strand of NZ_JBSFHA010000044.1, from coordinate 46,995 downwards.
CCGTCTCGCCCGGACCCGCCTCCACGCCCGCGAAGCCCGCCAGCCGGCGCGCCGGGCGGTCCGGGCCGGGCGCGGTCGGCGCCAGGTAGACCTGCACGACCTCGCGGCCCGCGCGCTCGCCGGAGTTGCGGACGCGGATTCTGGCGGTGGTGCCCTCCACCTCGACGGACTCATAACTCCAGTCGGTGTAGCCGAGGCCGTGCCCGAAGGGGTACGAGGGGGTCCTGCCCTCCTTCTCCCAGGCGCGGTAGCCGATGAAGACGCCCTCGTCGTAGGCGAGTCGGCCGTCCTTCGGGGTCACCTGGGTGACCGGGGCGTCGGCCAGGGAGCCCCAGGTGGTGGGGAGGCGGCCGCCCGGCTCGTACGCGCCCGTGAGGACGTCCGCCAGGGCCGCGCCGCCCTCCTGGCCCGGGAACCAGCTGAGCAGCACGGCGGCGACCTCGTTTCGCCACGGGAGCTCCACCGGGGAGCCGGAGTTGACGACCACGACGGTGTTCGGGTTGGCGGCGGCGACGGCACGCACCAGGTCGTCCTGGTGGCCGGGGAGGTCGAGGTCCTTGCGGTCGAAGCCCTCCGACTCGACGCGGTCGGTGGTGGCGACCACGACGACGGCGGTGTCGGCGGCACGGGCGGCCTCCACGGCCTCGGCGATCAGCTCGTCGGCGGCGCGCTGCGGCTCCAGGTGTGCCAGGGCGAAGGCGACGACCTTGAAGGGGAACTCCTCGGGGAGCGCGTAGACATGGGTGAGGGAGACCTCGACCGGTTCACCGGCGGTCAGTTCGGCCTGGGCGCGGGGCACCGGGGCGCCGAAGAACGCCTCGAAGGGGTCGCTGTCGTCGGCCGGGCCCTGCAGGTCGTCGTAGTGGGTGATCCCGTCGACCTTGAGGGTGAAGTGGCCGGTGCCCTTGGCGCCGAAGGTGTGCAGGCCGGTCTCGCGTGGGGTGAAGGTGCCGGTCAGTTCGACGGTGTGCAGGGTGGCGTGGGTGACGCCCTCGGGGAGGTCCGCGCCCATCCACTGGAGCTGGCCGCCCGGCGCGGAGCCGGTGCCGAGGATGGTGCCGTCCTGGTCACGGCAGATCGCCTTGAGGGCGAACCCCTTGTCGGCGATCGCGAGTTCGGTGTTCGGGTCGGCGCCGACGGCGTAGCTGAGGGTGCCCTCGGGGAGGGCCGCGGTGAGCCCGTCGAGCGGGGAGACGATCCGGGGCGGGAAGACGGTGGCGGAGCCGCCGCCGAGCACGCGCGCGTCACGGGCGGCGGCGCCGATGAGGGCCACCGTGCCGGGCCTCAGCGGCAGGGCCTGGTTCTCGTTCTTGACGAGGACGAAGGCACGGCGGGCGATCTCGCGGGCCAGGGCCTCGCCGTCGACCGTCGCCGGCGGCTCGGTCACGACCGGCTCGGCGCTCTCCAGGGCGCCGACGCGGGCGGCGAGGCGCAGGACGTTGCGGACGGCCTCGTCGACGGTCGCCTCCGCGACCTTGCCGTCGCGGACGGCCTGGGCGAGCGGGGCGCCGTAGACGGTCTGTGGTCCGGGCATGGCGGCATCGAGCCCGCCCTCGATGTCGCCGACCGTCGACCGGGCGGCCATCCAGTCGGAGACGTTGTAGCCGTCGAAGCCCCATTCGCCGCGCAGGACTTCGTTCACGAGATACCGGTGCTCGGTCATCGTCGTGCCGTTGACCGTGTTGTAGGCGGTCATGACGCCCCAGGGACGGGCGTCCTCGACGATGAGTTCGAAGGGGGCCAGGTAGAGCTCGCGCAGGGCGCGTTCGCTCACCAGGTTGTTCACCGTGAAGCGGTCGGTCTCGGCGTCGTTGGCGACGAAGTGCTTGACGGTGGTGCCGACGCCGCCTTCCTGTACGCCGGTGACATACCCGGCGCCGATGCGGCCCGTCAGGTACGGGTCCTCGCTGTACGCCTCGAAGTGCCGCCCGCCGAGCGGAGAGCGATGGAGATTGACGGTCGGCGCGAGAAGGACATGCACCCCCTTGCGGCGGGCCTCCTGCGCGAGGAGCGTGCCGGCGCGGCGGGCGAGCTGTGGGTCCCAGGTGGCGGCGAGGGCGGTCGGGGAGGGCAGGGCGACGGAGGGATCGTCGGCGGTCCAACGCACCCCCCGGACGCCGATCGGCCCGTCGGACATGACGAGGGACTTCAGGCCGATCTCCGGCAGCGCGGGCAGCGACCACATGTCCTGGCCGGACAGCAGCCGGGCCTTGGCGTCCAGGTCCAGCTTGCCGAGCGCCGCCTCCACGGCCGCCTCACGGGCCTGGTCGCCGGCGTTCCCCGGGGTTGCCGCCATCGCGGTGCCTCCTCGTCGAGTCATGTCGTCCTGCGCCCATCGTGCACCCCACTCCCTGTAACGCGGTAGGTTTCGTTACGGTTCCGTGATATGGACTGTACGGCGATGTCGTACCGTGACGCCATGAACGCCAGGGTCAGGAGCGAGGAACGACGCGCGGAGATCGTCCGGGCGGCGCTGGAGGTGATCGCGGAGCGCGGTTACCGGGGTGCGAGCCTGGCCGCGGTCGCCGAGCGGGTGGGGCTCACCCAGCAGGGGCTGCTGCACCACTTCCCGACCAAGGAGGCGCTGCTGGTCGCCGTGCTGAAGGAACGGGACCAGTGGGACGCGGTGCCGGACTCGCAGTGGCGGGTGGATCTGCTGGTGTCGCTGGTCGAGTACAACGCCATGCGGCCCGGGATCATCCAGACGTTCTCGGCGCTGCTCGGGGAGAGCGTGACGGAGGGGCATCCGGCGCAGGGGTACTTCACGGAGCGGTACCGGCAGGTGCGGGAGAGCATGGCGGCGGTGCTGCGCGCCGAGTACGGGGACCGGCTGCCGAACGGGCTGACGCCCGAGCGGACGGCGCCTCTTCTGGTCGCGGTGATGGACGGCCTGCAGTACCAGTGGCTGCTGGACCCGGAGTCGGTGGACATGCCGGGGGCGTTCCGGGACTTCGTGGCGCTGCTGGGCGAGCCGGTCTGAACTCGGCTGCCGCTACTGGCCGTCACTGACGCCAGATGACGGCGAGGGTCTTGCTGACGGCGCAGACGGCGGCGAAGGCGATCGCCCACCCCACCGCCCCGGCGGCGAACAACGCGGCCACCCCGGCCCCGAACCACAGCAGCTCGAAGCCGACGCGGACCGCGCCACGGGTCTTGTACGACGCCTTCTGCGAGCCGAACAGCGCCCACAGCACGACGAGTGCGGCCGGGGCACCGAGGCCCAGCAGCCAGGCGAGCGGGGTCGCCACGTCCGAGGTGAACCCCCAGTGGCCGACGGCCGCGAGGGCGCCGAGCTCGATGAGGAAGAGGACGCCCAGATTCGTTGCCTTCGCTGTCTTCACGAGCCGCAGTATCACCTGCCGCCCGGCTGAGTACGTGTACTCAGGCGCTCGCGCTCGTTCGCGGCCACGATGGCCGTATGAAGGTCAGGGATGTCGTCGCGGTGCTCGCGCTGCTGCCGGTGGATGCGCTGAGCGTGGGCTTCGGGTGGACGGCGGTGATCTGGCAGGACGAGCCGAGCGAGCCGCCGACCGGTCAACTCGCCGTGATCTGCGGAGTGTTGGCGGTCATCGTCGCGGTGCTGTGGGCGACCCGGTTGAAGGGTGCCGCCCTGCTTCAGACGGTCCCGGTACTCATGCTCGTCTGGCTGATGTTCGCCCCCTGAGCCACACCCCATGGCGTAGACCACTTCCGTCACGCGATACTGCCGCCGTCCGCACCACGCTCCCCCACGACGGCGACGGAAGGACCTGAACCGCCTTGACTTCCCTACGTGTTCGGATCGTTTTCCTCGGACTGGCCCTCACGACGGGCCTCGCGACCCCCACCACGGCCACGGCGGCGCAGACCGCCCCCTCCCCCACCGTCGAGGAGCAACGGCTCGACAAGGCGGTGCCGCAGGAGATTCTCCGGCGGTCGGGATTCGACGTCGTGGCACCGGAGTTCGCCCGTGACCTGGGCCGGGTCCACTCCTATGCCGAGGCGCGACGGATCGTCGTACGCGAAGGGTCCGCACTGTGGCGGCGGGCCGTGGACCGGGTGCAGGGGCGGGGGCCGGCCGGTGGGGATCTGAGCCGGGACGACGACCGGCCGTTGTACTGGGCACGGCTGGGCATGACGCGGGAAGTGCGCACCTGGGAGCCGGAGTTCGGGCTGAGCGATGCCCAACGGGCTTCGTTGATGGATCAGTTGGAACGGAACTCGCGTGGGCAGACCGAGGTGCGCTATCCGCGTGGGAAGAGCGTGCGGCGGATTCTCGTCACCGGGTTCGATCCGTTCACGCTGGACCGGGACATCCGGATCTCCAATCCGTCCGGGGCGAGTGCGCTCGCGCTCGACGGGACGGTGATCCGGACGGCGGAGGGGCCGGCGCGGATCGAGACGGTCGTCTTCCCGGTGCGGTGGCAGGATTTCACCGACAGGACGGTGGAGCGGACGCTGCGGCCGTATCTGAAGAAGGTCGATCTCTTCACGACCGTGAGTCAGGGGCGGATCGGGCGGTTCGACGTGGAGCGGACCAACGGGGCCTGGCGGGGCGGGTTCCCCGACAACGACAACATCGGGCGGACCGAGACCGTTCCGGTGAGCGATCCGGCCTCGCAGCCGCAGTGGACGACGACGACCCTGCCGTACAAGGAGATCGTGGCCGCGAAGACCGGGCGGTTCCCGGTCTACGACCACACCGAGGTGACGGAGATCCCGGCGGGCGGAACGACTGCCGTGGTGCGGCCGGACGGACCGACGGAGGGGTCCACGGCACGGGCCGGGGGCGGTGGGAACTACCTGTCGAACGAGATCGCCTATCGGGCGACCCTGTTGCGGGATCGGCTGGGGCTGCACGACACCCTGCCGGGCGGGCATGTGCACACACCGGTGCTGGAGTTCGGGGCAGGGAACACCACCGAGGTGACCGATCCGGAGTTCGTGCGGAACCGGGTGGACATCGTGGCTCAGGTGCGGGCCATCGTGACGGTGGCCGCGGACGTCACGTTCAAGAAGTGACCCGGTTCAGGTAGTGAGTTGCTCGTCCTCGTCCTCGTCCTCGTCCGCGCCGTCGTCCGTCTCCTCGCCCAGCAGCTCCCGTGCCATCAGCGTCGCTCCCGCGACCGCTGCCGGCATCAGGAACACCGCGACGAACGGCACCAGGAACGCCAGGCCCAGCGGGGTGCCGAAGCCCCAGACCAGGGTCTTGCGGGAGCGGAGGAGGGCGAGGCGGGCGCGGAGTTCGACGCCTCGGCGCTGGAGGGCCACGGCGGTCAGTTCCTCGGTGAGGAAGAAGCCGGTGACGAAGAAGCCGATCACCGGGACGACCGTCTGTCCCACCAGGGGCAGGAAGCCGCAGGCGAAGAGCAGGACGCCCCAGAGGACGGCACGGACCACGATACGGAGGCTGTCCCGCGCCGAGATCCACAGCTCGCGCCAGAGGGGGAGGCCGGACTCCGGGGCGGTGCCGTCGGGGGAGACGTCTCGGTCGACCTTCTCGGAGAGGTTCTCGTAGAAGGGCTGGCCGATGAGGAGGGTCACGGCGGTGAAGGTGAGGACGGCGAGGAGGAGGGCCAGGGCGAAGAGCACGGCCGTGAGGAAGCCGCGGAACGTTCCTTGCCAGGGGCTGGACCAGGTGTCGGCGAAGGGGGTCGACCAGGTGACGGCGTCCTCGCCCCACAGCGCCAGTGCGACCAGCGCCGCCGCGTAGAGGACGAGGGTTATGAGGCCCGGGATGAGACCGAAGCCGTATTGCTTGCCGTGGCGGGCTGCCCAGCGGTGGCCCTTCAGGAGATAGGCGAAGCCCGTCGCAAGATCACGCATGGGGAGGACTTTACCGGGGAGGGGGTGGGTGTCCGGAGGGGTGCGGGGTGCGGGCTGTCACGTTGGTGAAACGGCAACCACCACTCCACGGTCCGCCGCCGGGGACACCGCCGCCGAGATGCGTACGGCTGCCGCCCTTGCCAGGCCTCCCGCTCGTGAAGCCGCTGCCATCAGCAGGGGCTGGAGTTGTTCCAGGCCTGCCACCAGTAGCTCCTCCCCTGCGATCAGGACCGGGCGGGCCGCCTTGGTCGTTGCCGCCGCCGCTTCCGTGAGGTCGGCCAGGGGAGGCAGTGTTGCCCGGGCGACGCCCGTGCCGGCCGCTGCCGCGCGCTCCGCCAGGGCCACCTGGAGGGGTATCAACGGGGCCAGGGCGGCGGTCAGGGCGTCGGCGATGCGGCGGAGTTCCGGGGACGAGTCCCGCAGGACGTCCGCCGCGGCCCTCAGCACCGGCGTCACCGCCAGCAGTGCTCCCGCGACCGCACCGGCCGCCGCGGGCAGCAGCGGTGACGACGCCTCGACCAGGTCACCGAGCGCATCCGCGAACTCCTCGACCGCGGGCTCGACCGCGTCCAGCACGGGGAGGAGGCTGTCTCCCAGCACCGTCAGCAAGGCCTGTGCGGGCTCGCTCACGGGATGCACCGCCAGCGGCGCCCCGCTCGTGCCCAGGCGGGTGAGGGTGTCGACGATGCGGTAGAAGGCCTCCTGGGCCTGGGGGGACGCGCTTGCCTCCGCCAGTTCCGCGGTCGTCTCGCGCAGGACGCGCAGGACCTCCGCTCCCGAACCGTCCCTCGGATCGAAGGTGTTGATCGCGATTCTGGTGATGTTCCCGGCCGTGTCCAGGAGTTGGCCGGTGATGTCGGTGGTGTTGCGTGCCATGCGCAGCACGTCGTCCCTGCTGGGGAGCGAAGGGATCGTTGCCATGGTCTCTCCTCGCCTCACGGGCCCGAGCCGGCGGTCCGCCCTCAGGATGCCCGCTCGACGGCACCCGGTATGCGCCATCCGGGAGTTCCGTGACATGGACTCCCTCTTGTTGCGGTTGAGTCGAACGGGTACACCTCGCCGTACCGATCTCAGGAAGCCCCGGAGGAGGTACGCGTGCCCACCACGAGAACCGCCCTTGCGAAACGCGCCGTGTTCGCCGCCCTGGCCCTGACCGGCTCGTTCCTGCTGACCCCGTATGCCGCCGACGCCCATCCCGGAGCGCCGGTACGGGAAGGCTCTGCTCCGGATGTGCGCCCCGCCATGATCAAGGTTCTGCCAGACGGCCACAGCGGCTCGCACAAGCGTCGCTTCAGGTGAGGAGAGCGGATGACTCAGGAGATCCACGGCACGGTCGCCGACGGCTTCGAAGCGGTGCGCGAGGAGTTCGCCGCGTTCGTGGCGGGGGAACTGCCGGACTACGAGGGCCAGTTGTGCGCGTATGTGCACGGTCGCAGGGTCGTCGACCTGTGGACCGGGGACGGGGTCGGCGCCGACTCGCTCTATGGCGTGTACTCGTCCACCAAGGGGGCCGCGCACCTGGTGGTGGCGCTGCTCGTGCAGGACGGCACGCTCGAACTGGACCGCAAAGTGACGTACTACTGGCCCGAGTTCGCGGCCGAGGGCAAGGGCGCGCTGACCCTGCGCGATCTGCTGGCGCACCGGGCGGGGCTGATCGGCGCCGACGCGGGGTTCTCGGCCGCGGAGATGGCCGACGACCGCGCGATCGCCGAACGGCTCGCGGACCAGAAGCCGTTCTGGCGCCCCGGCACGGCCTTCGGCTACCACGCGCTGGTCATCGGCGCGTTGACGGGCGAGGTGGTCCGGCGGGCGACGGGCCGCACCCTTCAGGAGGTGTACGAGGAACGGGTGCGGGCGCCGTACGGCCTGGACTTCCACCTCGGCCTGCCCATGGCCCTCGAACCCCGCTTCCGGTCCGTGCAGCCGATGGTTCCGACGCCGGTGCAGCAGGCGGTGCTGGACGAGGCCCCGGCCGGGCCGCACACCTTGGCCTCGATCGCGTTCAACACGCATGTGGCGGGCACCGGAAGCCTCGTCGACTACGCCAACTCCCGTACCGTACGCGCCAAGGGCCCGGCGTCGGCGGGCGGTGTCGCCGCCGCGCGCGGGCTCGCCGGGATGTACGCGGCGACGATCAGCGAGGTGGACGGCCGCACCCCGCTGCTCAAACCGGACACCATCGCCGAGGTCGGTCAGATCCACTCCGTCGGCTACGACCTGGTGGCCCGCACCCACAAGTCGTACGGCCTGGGCTTCCAGGCCACCGCCGACACCTGGCACCCCTTCCTGGGCGCGGGTGCCTTCGGCCACAGCGGAGCGGGCGGCTCCCAGGCCTTCGCCGACCCGCGCAGCGGCCTGGCCTACGGCTACACCAGGCGCCGTCTCGCTTTCCCGGGAGGCGCGGCGCCGGAGAACGACCGGCTGGTCAAGGCCGTACACGCGGCGGCGCTGAGAGGCTGAGCCGGGCCATGACGGAGGCCGCACCCCACGTCCAGGGGTGCGGCCTCCGCAGTGACAGAACGACTGACGTCGGACCGCGTCACGGTGATGTTCCCGCGGGTCGCCTTCGAGTGGACCTCGGCCGGCCGAAGAGGCGTTACAGCTTGACGATCATCTTTCCGGTGTTGTCGCCGCGCAGCACCCCGAGGAACGCCTCCAGGTTGTTCTCGATGCCCTCGACGACGGTCTCGCGGTACTTCAGCTGCCCGGAGGCCACCCACGGGCCGACCTCGGCCACGAACTGCGGCTGCAGGTCGTAGTGGTCACCGACCAGGAAGCCCTCGATCCGGCCGCGGGTCTGGATGAGGCGGGCGAGGTTCTTCGGGCCCGGGGCGGGCTCGGTGTTGTTGTAGACGGAGATCATGCCGCAGATCACGATGCGGCCCTTCTCGTTGAGGGAGCCGATGGCCGCCTCCAGGTGGTCGCCGCCGACGTTGTCGAAGTAGACGTCGACACCGTCGGGCGCGGCGGCGCGGAGCTGCTCGGCGACCGGGCCGCTCTTGTAGTTGAAGGCCGCGTCGAAGCCGTACTCCTCCACCAGGAGCTTGACCTTCTCGTCGGACCCGGCCGAGCCGATGACCCGCGAGGCGCCCTTCAGCTTGGCGATCTGGCCCACCTGGCTGCCCACGGCACCGGCCGCACCCGACACGAAGACGGAGTCACCCTCCTTGAAGGCGGCGGTGCGCAGCAGGCCGGCGTAGGCGGTGAGGCCGGTCATGCCGAGGACGCCGAGGTACGTCGACAGGGGTGCGGCGTCCGGGTCGACCTTGACGGCCTGCCGGGCGTCGATGGTGGCGTACTCGCGCCAGCCGCCGAAGTGCAGGACGTGGTCGCCGGCCGCGATGCCCTCGGCGTTCGAGGCGACGACCTCGCCGACCGCGCCGCCCTGCATGACCTTGCCCAGCTCGAAGGGGGCGGTGTAGGACTTGGCGGCGCTCATGCGGCCGCGCATGTACGGGTCCACGGACAGGTACGTGTTCCGTACGAGGACCTGCCCCTCACCGGGCTGCTGGACCTCCGCCTCGACCAGGGCGAAGTCCTCGGGCCTGGGCCAGCCGACGGGGCGGGAGAGGAGGTGCCACTCGCGGTTGATCATGACGGAGCCTTTCGATTTACTTCAGTACCTGAAACAACCATGCTCCTGAATATTTCAGGTTGTCAAGTAATGGGGGTACTCTTGAGCCATGGCCACTCCGCAGAAGACCGATCGACAGAAGACCGATCGCCCCGATCCGCTGACTCTTGAGGTCGTCGAGCTGATCGGCGACGTCGTGGCGCGTTTCTACGCGGACTTCGACGAGGCGGCGGCGGAGCACGCGCTGACCGGGGCCCAGGCGCGGCTGCTGAGCCTGCTGTCGCTGGAGCCGCTGCCGATGCGGAAGCTGGCGCAGAAGCTGAAGTGCGAGCCGTCGAACGTCACCGGGATCGTGGACCGGCTGGAGTCGCGGGGACTGGTGGAGCGACGGCCCGATCCCGCCGACCGGCGGGTCAAGCTGGCTGCCGCGACGAGTGAGGGGTTGCGGATTGCCCGGGAGCTCCGGGACGGGTTGCGCTTCGCGCGGGAGCCGTTGGCCGGGCTGTCCGAGGAGGAGCGACACGTGATGCGGGGGCTGCTGCAGCGGATGCTGGCCCCGGGCGATCAGGGCATGCACTGAAGGCCCTGAGGTCCGGAACCGACAGACGTCAGCGGCCCGGCGCACGGCGTACGTGCCCCGGACCGCTCCCGACAAGGAGACGTTCCTTTCGGATCAGGTCTTCTTGCGTACCGTCATGACGCGCTGGACCAGGATGAACGCGCACAGCAGCACACCGGTGGCGATCTTCGTCCACCAGGAACTGAGCGTGCCCTCGAACTGGATGATGCTCTTGATCAGGCCCAGCACCAGCACACCGAACAGGGTTCCCAGCACATACCCGGAGCCGCCCGTGAGCAGCGTGCCGCCGATGACGACCGCGGCGATCGCGTCGAGTTCCATACCAGTCGCGTGCAACGGGTCGCCGGACTGGATGTACAGCGTGAAGAGCAGTCCGGCCAGGGCCGAGCAGAAGCCGCTCACCGTGTACACGGCGATCTTCGTACCGCCCTGCGGGAGACCCATCAGCAGGGCGGACTGCTCGTTGCCGCCGATGGCGTACACCCGGCGCCCGAAACGTGTGTAGTGCAGGACGTAGAACGCCACGGCGAGGACGACCAGCGAGACGACCGCGCCGATCGACAGGAACCCCATCCCCAGGGACACCTGCGCCGTGGCCATGCTGCTCACCGAGGAGTCGCTGATGGAGATCGACTCCTTGCTGATGACCAGGCACAGACCACGGAAGAGGAAGAGGCCGGCGAGGGTCACGATGAAGGGCTGGATCTCGAAGTTGTGGATCACATAGCCCATCAGGAAGCCGCCGAGGGCGCCCACGCCCAGCGCCATGGGGATCACGACCGGCAGCGGCACCCCTTCGCGCTCCACCAGCCAGGCCGTGAACATCGTCGTGAAGCCGATCATCGAGCCGACGGACAGGTCGATGCCGCCGGACAGGATGACGAAGGTGACACCGACCGCGGCGACCAGCAGATAGCCGTTGTCGATGAACAGGTTCAGGAAGACCTGCGGTTCGGCGAACCCGTAGTTCTGGTAGCGGCTCAGGCCCACCCCGTACATCACGAGGAAGAGCAGGGCCGTCGCCGCGACGGGCAGGCGCCGGTCGCCGAGCAGGCGCGCGGCCTTGGACGGGATACGGCTGTCCACGGCCGTGGGGCTCTGGGTTGTCGCGCTCATCACTACACCTCCATCTTCGGAGCGGCGTCGGTCGCCGCGGCGGTGTCCGCCGGGGCTGCGGCCGGCTTGGGCCTGCCCTTCGCGCCGAACCCGGCGCCGAAGACCTTGGCGCGGAACTTCGGGGACTGGAGCAGGCAGACGACGATGACGACGGCGGCCTTGAAGACCAGGTTGGTCTGGGTCGGCACACCGATGGTGTAGATCGTGGTGGTCAGGGTCTGGATGACCAGGGCGCCGACCACCGTGCCGCCGATGGAGAACCGGCCGCCCAGAAGGGAGGTCCCGCCGATCACCACGGCGAGGATCGCGTCGAGTTCGATCCACAGACCGGCGTTGTTGCCGTCCGCCGCCGAGGTGTTGGAACTGATCATCAGGCCCGCGATGGCGGCGCACAGCGCGCAGAACACGTACACCATGATCTTGATGCGCCGGGACCTGATGCCCACCAGGCGGCTGGCCTCGGCGTTGCCGCCGACCGACTCGATCAGCAGCCCGAGCGCCGTGCGGCGGGTCAGCGCCACGGTGACGGCCACGACCACGGCCACCACGAAGATGGAGAACGGCAGCGTCAGCCAGTAGCCGCCGCCGATCAGCTTGTACGGGTCGCTGTCGATGGTGATGATCTGGCCGTCGGTGATCAGCTGGGCGACACCGCGTCCGGCGACCATGATGATCAGCGTGGCGATGATCGGCTGGATGCCCATCCTGGCGACCAGGAAGCCGTTCCACAGACCGCAGACGACCGAGGCCAGCAGGCCCAGGCCCATGGCGAGCAGCACCCCGGACAGGGCGTTCTGGTCGGCCTGGTGGCTGATGTACGAGCAGGAGAGTGCTCCGGTGATGGCGACCACGGCACCGACGGACAGGTCGATGCCGCCGGTGGCGATGACCACGGTCATGCCGACCGCCACCAGGATGAGGGGCGATCCGAACAGCACGATCGAGACGAGGCTGCCGTAGAGGTGGCCGCCCGTCATCTTGACCGAGAAGAAGTCAGGGGTGAAGGGCACGTTGACGAGCAGCAGGAAGACAAGGACCGCGACCGGCCAGAACAGGTGGTGGTGTGTCAGTGCTCGCCATCGGGGAGTGGTGCTCACTGGTGTTCTCCGCTCGCGATGGTCTCCATGATCCGGCTGCTGGTGATCTCCGGCCCGTTGGCGAGCTGCGCCACCAGCCGGCGGTCGCGCAGCACTCCGATGGTGTGACTGAGCCGGAGGATCTCCTCCAGCTCGGCCGCGATGTACAGCACGGACATGCCGTCCTCGGAGAGCGAGACGACGAGTTTCTGGATCTCCGCCTTGGCGCCGACGTCGATGCCGCGCGTGGGTTCGTCCAGGATCAGCAGCTTCGGCTGGGTGATCAGCCAGCGGGCCAGCAGCACCTTCTGCTGGTTGCCACCGCTCAGCTGGCCCACCCTGGCCTCGGGGTTGGCGGGCCGGATGTCCAGCGCCTTGATGTACTTGGCGACGAGTTCGTCGCGCTGGGAGACCGGGATGGGCCGGGTCCAGCCGCGCGAGGCCTGCAGGGCCAGGATGATGTTCTCCCGCACCGTCAGATCGGGCACCAGGCCCTCCGTCTTGCGGTTCTCGGAGCAGAACGCGACGCCGGCGCCGATCGCGTCGTTCGGGGCGCTCATCGAGACGTGCTTGCCGCCGATGGACACCTTGCCGCTGTCCGGCTGGTCGGCGCCGAAGAGCAGCCGGGCGAGTTCGGTCCGGCCCGACCCCAGCAGGCCGGCAAGTCCGAGCACCTCGCCCTTCTTGATCTCCAGGTCGAAGGGGGCGATGCCGCCTGTCCTGCCCAGGCCGTCCGCCTTCAGCAGCGTCTCGCCGACGTCGGAGTGCAACTGGTGGCCGTGGAGCTGCTCCAACTGGTCCAGGGCCTTGCCGATCATCAGCTGGATCAGCCCGACCTGGTCGAGGTCGGCGACCAGGTGCTCACCGACGAGAGCGCCGTTGCGCAAGACGGTCATCCGGTCGCAGATCTCGTAGACCTGGTCGAGGAAGTGCGAGACGAACAGGATCGCCACGCCCTCGTCCTTGAGCCGCCGCATCAGGCGGAACAGCTCCTGGACCTCGTCGTGGTCGAGGCTGGACGTCGGCTCGTCCAGGACCAGCACCTTGGTGCCCGATCCCTGGCCGTCGCTGTCGCCGGTGCCCACCGACCGCACGATCGCGACCAGTTGCTGCACGGCCAGCGGGTACGAGGACAAGGGCGCGGTGACGTCGATGTCGAGGCCGAGCCGGTCCACCAGCTCCGCCGCCTCCATGCGCATCCGCTTCCACTGGATACGGCCCGCGCGGGTGGGCTCGCGCCCGATGAAGATGTTCTCCGCCACCGACAGATTGGGGCAGAGGTTCACCTCCTGGTAGACCGTGCTGATGCCAGCCTGCTGCGCCTGCAGCGGGCTGCCGAACAGCACGGACTTCCCTTCCAGGGTGATCGTGCCGCCGTCCAGGGAGTAAACCCCCGTCAGCACCTTGATCAGGGTGGACTTCCCCGCGCCGTTCTCGCCCATCAGGGCGTGGATCTCGCCGGGGAAGAGCCGGAAGTCGACGTCCGACAGAGCCCGTACCCCCGGGAACTCTTTGACTATGCCCGTCATCTCCAGCACGGGCCGCGGCTCTGCCATACCTCTCCTAGTGAGGGGACCACCGGCTTTGCCCGGTGAGGGAATTCACTGCGTGTGGGATTGATTACGCCCCGCAAGGGGTCGGTTCGGGCTGGACCGCAGCTCTTGGGCTGGAAGCCCCTCACACGGGGCGGAGTCACGGCAGCGCTCCTCATGGGATCGAGCCGCCACAGGCCCACAGGGCCCGGCCGACCGAGTTTCGGTCGGCCGGAGGCTCCCTGCCGGTGGGTGCGATCGGTCAGTACTTGCGGGAAGGGAGCGCGGCCTTGGCCTGGTCCTGCGTGAAGTCGCCCTCCTTGGTCTTGATCCAGCGCTCGACCTTCTCGCCGTCGTGGACCTTCTTCACGACCTCCATCAGCTGGGGACCGAGCAGCGGGTTGCACTCGACGATGCCGTTGATCTTGCCCTCGGACATGGCGACGAAGCCGTCGTGGACACCGTCGATCGAGACGATCAGGATGTCCTTGCCGGGCTTCTTGCCCGCCGCCTCGATGGACTGGATGGCGCCGATGGCCATGTCGTCGTTGTGCGCGAAGAGCACGTTGATTTCCGGGTGGGACTGCAGGAAGGCCGCCATGACCTGCTTGCCGCCGGCGCGGGTGAAGTCACCGGTCTGGCTGACGACGATCTTCCAGTCGTCCTTGTGCTCCGCGTCCATGACCTCCTTGAAGCCCTTGGCGCGCTCGATCGCAGGGGCGGCACCGGTGGTGCCCTCCAGCTGAGCGATCTTCACCTTGCCCTTGAGGCCGGCCTTCGTGATGACCTTCTCCAGCATCCTGGCCGCGCGCCGGCCCTCGTCGGTGAAGTCGGAGCCGACGAGCGTGACGTACAGCGAGCTGTCGGAGGTCTCCACCGAGCGGTCAGTGAGGACCACCGGGATCTTCGCGGCCTTGGCCTCCTTGAGCACCGCGTCCCAGCCGGTGACGACGACCGGCGAGAAGGCTATGACGTCCACCTTCTGCGCTATGTAGCTGCGGATCGCGGAGATCTGGTTCTCCTGCTTCTGCTGGGCGTCGGAGAACTTGAGGGTGTACCCCGCCTTCTTGGCCGCGTCCTTCACCGAGGTGGTGTTCGCGGCGCGCCAGCCGCTCTCCGCGCCGACCTGGGAAAAGCCGAGGGTGATCCCCTTGCTGCCGCCCCCGGAGGAGGAACCGGACGAGCTGTCGTCCTTCTTGGCGCAGGCCGCCAGGCCGCCCGCGGCCGCCACACCGACCGCCGCAGTGAGGAAGTTCCGTCTGTTGATCATGTTCTTCTCCTTTGAAGAGTCGGCCCGGGGATGGACCCGCTTGTTACTCGATGGCATCGGCCGCACTGCGTCCAGCCTGTCGATCATTGTTCGGTATATCGGCCGCACTGATGCCGAGGGCGGCCGGTCGGCTTGTCAGAGGGGTACGTCCTCCAGTTGAGCGGCGTACGGGAACGTGCTGGCGCGGACGACGAGTTGGGGTTCGATCGCGATCCGGGCCGCGGTGGCGGGTGCCCGTCCCTCGATCAAGTCCAGGAGCAGCGCGATGCCTCGCTTGCCCACCGTCGAAAAGTCCTGCCGAACGCTGGTGAGAGGAGGACCGAAGAACTCCGACTCCGGGATGTCGTCGAAGCCGACCACCGCGACGTCCTGGGGAGTCCGGACCCCCGCCTCACGCAGGGCCCGCAACACCCCCAGTGCCATCTGGTCGTTGGCGACGAAGACGGCGGTCAGCCCCCGGCCCACCCAGCCGGCCAGTTCCTGGCCTGCGCGGTAGCCCGACAACGGACTCCAGTCCCCCCGCAACAGCATGGGCGGTTCGACGCCCGCCGCTTCGAGGGTCGCCAGCCAGCCGGCGGCCCGGTCGGCCGCCTCCTGCCAGGCCTCGGGCCCGGCGAGGTGCCAGACCGTGCGGTGGCCGACGGCCAGCAGATGACTGGTGGCCAGCCGCGCCCCCAGGTGCTGGTCCACACTGACGCTGGGGACGTTCACGTCCGGCCCGCCGCCCACGACCACCACCGGGAAGGGATACCGGAGTTCAGCCAGAGCGTCCACCGCCGACCGCTGCGGCGTGATGGCGACCACTCCTTCCACTCCGCCCTCGCTGAGGTGGTCCAGGGCCTCGGACAGCGTCTCCATGGTCAGCCTGCGCAGACTGACCGTCGAGACGAGATACCCCTCGGCGCGCGCCGCCTCCTCAAGCGCGAACAGCGTACTGGCCGGCCCGTAGAGGGTGGTGTCGGAGGCGACCACACCCAGCGTCCGGGTACGCCGAGTCGCCAGGGCCCGTGCGGAGGAGTTACGGCGATAGCCCATCTCCTCGATCGCGCGCAGCACCCTGGCCCGTGTCTCGTCCCGCACATTGGGGTGATCCCCCAGCACGCGGGACACGGTCTGGTGGGACACGCCGGCCACGCGCGCCACGTCCGCCATGGTGGGTGGTCGAAGCTGACTGTCTGTCACGGCCACCCCTCCCTGGCGCTCGCCTGCCGATAAGTCCTGTGAGGTGGGCGGCTGTTGCCGCGCCGCCGACGTCACTGTGGGGTTCCGGAAAGCCCAACGTTCCGGGCGGGAAGAGCAAGTTGGAGCACTGTGGACACGACCCTCGTACCTCCCGTGCCGGCGTTGAAGCTGACTGGTGAATGCGGGGGTTATTGTGAGCGCTAACAATTGATGGCGGTCAAGAGAGTTTGCACCAGAAGGCCGTCACGGTTGAATAACGCGCCCGGCGGCGGCCGTTGTTGAGCCGGAACCCTACCCGCACCACCAGAGGAACCGCGTGCAGGTCTGGGACGGCAAGGGACCCGGCTTCGACGTCGTCGGATTCGCCGTCGGCGTGGTCGTCCCGGTCGGGCTCGTAGCCGTCCGGCCCGCCGTCGGCGTGACCGGTGAGGTGCCCGCGGTCGACGATCGGGTGGCCTTGCCGTCGGCACTCTTCGACACCGAGGGCGACGGGGACTCCGAGGCCGACGCGGACACCGAGGCGTTCGGGGGCTTCGAGCGGGCACCCCTACCCGTCGCACTGTCCAGGGGCTGCGCCGCCTCCCCCGTCTCCGACGAGGTATTCGCACCCCCGGCCGCCGGAGGCCTGGAGGTGGCGAAGGGCACGTCGATGCCGAGTTCCGCGACGCTCAGGCCGCCCGCCGCGAGGACGAAGCCCGCGGCGAGGAGGAGGGTGCGCCGACGGCGCCGGCGGTGGGCCGCGGCCTTGCGGTCGCGACGACTCCCGGCGCCGACCGGCCCGGTGACCTCCTCGCCGGCTTCCCGCCCCGGCCCCCGTCCGCGTCCCTGTGCCCGGCGCCGGGCCGCCCGACCCTGCGGCGCGCCTGCGTCGTCGTGGCCGTGCTCGTGCCCGTCGGGAGTGCCGGAGCCGTCGGTCCGGTACGGCTCGAGGGCGATGTCCGACGGCGGAGGAACGTCCGCTTCCTCCGCATGTGCGCGGAGCTCTTCGACTGGCGTACCGCACCCCGGGCATGCGAGGGCGCCATTGAGGTGCCGTCGGCACGGGTGGCAGAAGTCCATGACGCGGGAAGACTAGGTTCTCGATCGATAACGTTCCTAGGCGCGCCTGTGAAAGTTGTGTGGGAAACAGACCGCTCCGGCACCCCAACTTGATACGGACGGCCCACATTCCGCGCCATCTAGCGGCATCCCCCCGGCAACCCGCCCCATCTCTCCGACATCATCCCGAAACCGGACTTTCGAGAGTGTCGGAACCGCTACGCGTTCGACCCATTGACACTCCCGCCACCCCATCCTTAGTGTCTGGCCAGCATTTCGAACGAGTGGCGAAATCTCGAACAGCTGAAGGGCAACATCCGTGCGCATCACCGGAATCAGCACACACGTTGTCGGGACGCCCTGGCGCAACCTGACGTACGTCCAGGTGCACACCGACGAGGGCATCACGGGCATCGGCGAGACCCGCATGCTGGGTCACACCGACGCGCTGATCGGCTACCTGCGAGAGGCCGAGGCCAACCACATTCTCGGCTCCGACCCGTTCGCTGTCGAGGACCTCGTGCGCCGCATGAAGCACGGCGACTACGGACGGGCCGGCGAGATCGTGATGTCCGGCATCGCCGTCGTCGAGATGGCCTGCTGGGACATCAAAGGCAAGGCCCTCGGGGTGCCCGTCTGGCAGCTGCTGGGCGGCAAGGTCACCGACAAGGTGAAAGCGTACGCCAACGGCTGGTACACGACGGAGCGGACTCCGGAGGCGTACCACAAGGCCGCCCAGGGGGTCATGGAGCGCGGGTACAAGGCGCTCAAGATCGACCCCTTCGGCACCGGGCACTTCGAGCTGGACCACGAGCAGACCCTGTACGCCGTCTCCCTGATCGAGGCCGTGCGGGACGCGATCGGGCCGGACTCCGAGCTGATGCTGGAGATGCACGGCCGTTTCTCCCCCGCCACCGCCGTCCGGCTCGCCCACGAGCTCGCGCCCTTCAAGCCCGCGTGGCTGGAGGAGCCCTGCCCGCCGGAGAACCTGAAGGCGCTGGAGAAGGTCGCCGCCAAGGTCGACATCCCGGTCGCCACCGGTGAGCGGATTCACGATCGCATCGAGTTCCGCGAGCTGTTCGAGAGCCAGGCCGTCGACATCATCCAGCCGGACGTCGGCCACATCGGCGGTATCTGGGAGACCAGGAAGCTCGCCGCGACCGCCGAGACCCACTACGTGCTCGTCGCCCCGCACAACGTGGGCGGTTCGGTGCTCACCGCCGCCTCGCTGCAGGTCGGCTTCACCTCCCCCAACTTCAAGATCCTGGAGCACTTCAACGACTTCGCCGACGCGGAGATCAAGAAGGTGGTCAAGGGCGCGCCGCAGGTCGTGGACGGGTACTTCCACCTCTCGGACGCGCCCGGCCTCGGCGTCGAGCTGGACGTCGACGCGGCCGCGGAGTTCCCGCAGCAGCAGGCTCGGTTCGACCTGTGGGCCGAGGGCTGGGAGCAGCGCAAACCGAAAGGCACCCAGAAGTGAGCAGCGCGGTCGTCATCGAGGCGCCCGGTGAGCACCGGCTCACCGAGCACACGCCCCGTGAGCCCGGAGCCGGCGAGGCGCTGGTACGCGTCCACGCCGTGGGCATCTGCGGCAGCGACCGCGAGGTATACCAGGGCAACCGGCCCGAAGGGTACGTGCGCTATCCGATCACGCCGGGGCACGAATGGTCCGGGACGGTGAAGGCCGTGGGGGCCGGAGTGCCTTCAAGTCTCGTAGGCCGCAAGGTCGTCGGTGAGGGCTTCCGCAACTGCCAGGTGTGCGACCGCTGCCACGCGGGCGAGACGACGCTGTGTACGGCGGGGTACGACGAAACCGGGTTCACCCAGCCGGGGGCGATGGCCACCACGCTCACCCTCCCGGCCCGTCTCCTGCACGTCCTGCCGGACGACGCGGACCTCACCGCGGCCGCCCTCATGGAGCCCGCGGCCTGCATCGCGGCCGCCACGATCAAGGCGAACGCACTGCCAGGCGAGCGGGTCGCCGTGGTGGGGACCGGGACGCTCGGGATGTTCGCGGTGCAGTTCCTGAAGGCGGGTTCCCCGGCCGAGCTGCTCATCGTGGGCACCCGGCCGGACCGTGCGGCGCTTTCGAAGGATTTCGGCGCCACCGACTTCCGTACCAAGTACCAGGAGCTCCCGGACGACTTCGACGTCGTCATCGAGACCGCCGGGTCCGCGTCTGCCGCGCGCACCGCCGCCTCCCTGCTCAGGCGCGGCGGACGCCTGGTCCTGACGGGCATCCCGGCGCCGGGCGCCGAGGGGCTCGACCCGACCGACCTGGTCGTACGGCAGCTGGAGGTGCACACCGTCTTCGGTGCGGCGCCGGACGCCTGGGCGCACACGGTGCGGGTGTTCGGGGCCGGTCTGCTCGATCCGCTGCCTCTGGTCACGCACGAGCTGCCGCTCGGCGAGTTCCTGGAGGCCATCGAGCTGGTCGGGTCCGGCGATCCGAAGGTGGGCAAGGTGCTGCTCCGCCCCTAGACGTACGCCGGTACGGGGGCGACCTGACGGCCCCCGTACCGGCGTACACCAGAGCCCTTCCCTGCCCCGAGCCGCGAACCTCGTCCGAAATATCGAACATGAAGGACAGCTTGTGACGACCGACGCTTCCGCCACGGCGGCCCGCCGACCCGGCGAGCAGGCGCTCGCCGCCCTCGGCCTGGGCGCGCCCGCCCTCGACCCCGCCGACGCCTCCCCGCACACCTTCCCCGGCGGCGGCCGCTGGCGCACCGAGATCCCCTCGTGCGAGGGTCCCGAAGCGCTGGCCGTCATTCTCAAGGAGTCCTCGCGCCTGGACGTGCCGATCCACCGGATCAGCCAGGGCAGCGGCGTGTGGATGCTGACCGACGCCGAGATCACCGAGATGGTCGAGGCCGCCGCCGAACGCGACATCGAACTCTGCCTGTTCACCGGCCCGCGCGGCACCTGGGACATCGGCGGCTCCGTGCGCTCCGACTCGCGGGGGGCCGGACTGCGCGCACGGGGCCACGACGCCGTCGCCGGGTGTGTCGAAGACGCCGTCCGGGCGACGGAGTTGGGCGTCAAGTGCCTGCTCGTCGCCGACGAGGGCGTGCTGTGGACGCTGCACCGGGCGCGCGAGGCGGGGATCATCCCGGCCGACACCACGCTGAAGGTGTCCGCGCTGATCGGCCCCGTCAACCCGGCCGCCTACGCCGTGTACGAGCGGCTCGGCGCCGACTCCCTCAACGTGCCCAGCGACCTGACGCTCGATCACCTCACGGAGATACGGCGGGTCTCCGCCGCCCCCATGGATATGTACATCGAGGCACCCGACGATCTCGGCGGCTACATCCGGATGTACGAGGTCGCCGAGCTCATCCGGCGCGGCGCACCGCTCTACCTGAAGTTCGGGCTGTCCAAGAGCCCCGGCATCTACCCGTACGGACACCACATGCGGGACCTGACGCTGACCACCGCCCGGGAACGGGTGCGGCGCGGCCGACTGGCCCTGGACCTGCTCGCACGGCACGGAGCTGACGGCGACATGGCGCCCCTCGGCTCACGGCTGCCCGGGACCCTCAAGCGGTTCGACACCTCCGCATAACGTTCCGGACAATCTCCTTCACAAAAAGAGACGCAGTCAAACACAATTCAACACACCTCTCGGTCTCCCGTACCTCTCCGGAGCCTCTTCGCATCGCCAGGCCGAGCACTGCCCACACACATCAAGGATGATGATCATGCGCACTCGTAGAAGCGCCCTCGCCGCCATCGCCGGAGCCGCGTCTCTCGCCCTCACCCTGTCCGCCTGCGGTCAGAGCAGTGAAGGCGGCAGCAAGGAGAGCTCGAGCAGTGCCAAGGGCGGCACCATCGGTATCGCGATGCCCACCAAGTCCTCCGAGCGCTGGATCGCGGATGGCAAGAACGTCGTCAAGGACCTCCAGGCCAAGGGCTACAAGACCAAGCTGGTCTACGGCGAGGACGACCCCGACCAGCAGGTCTCGCAGATCGAGAACCTGATCACGCAGGGCGTCAAGGGCCTGATCGTCGCGGCCATCGACAACAAGTCGCTGAACAACGTGCTGCAGCAGGCCGCCGACGCCAAGATCCCGGTGATCGCCTACGACCGCCTGATCCTCGGCACGAAGAACGTGGACTACTACGCGTCCTTCGACAACACCAAGGTCGGCGAGCTGCAGGCCAGTTACATCGTCGACAAGCTGGGCCTGAAGAGCGGCAAGGGTCCGTTCAACATCGAGCTGTTCGCCGGCTCCAACGACGACAACAACACCAAGTACTTCTTCAACGGCGCGATGAGCGTGCTGCAGCCGTACATCGACAAGAAGAAGCTCGTCGTCAAGTCCGGTCAGACCAAGCTCACCCAGGTCACCACCCTGCGCTGGGACGGCGCCACCGCCCAGAAGCGCATGGAGGACATCCTCACCTCCACCTACGGCAGCGCCAAGGTCAACGCGGTCCTGTCGCCGTACGACGGCATCTCCATCGGCATCCTCGCCGCGCTGAAGTCGGACGGCTACGGCTCCTCGAGCAAGCCGATTCCGGTCATCACCGGCCAGGACGCCGAGCTCGCCTCGGTGAAGTCGATCATCGCGGGCCAGCAGACGCAGACCGTCTACAAGGACACCCGCAAGCTCGCCGATGTCGCCGCGACCATGGTCGACGACGTCCTCAAGGGGAAGAAGCCGCAGGTCAACGACACCAAGACGTACGACAACGGCACCAAGGTCGTCCCCGCCTACCTGCTGCAGCCGGTGAGCGTCGACAAGACCAACTACACGAAGGAACTGGTCGACACCGGTTACTACACGGCCGACGAGCTCAAGTAGTCCCACCCGGTGAACAGGCCGGCCATTCCTACGGATTGAAAGGGCACACCATGGCGGGACCCGTCCTGGAAATGCGCTCGATCGTCAAGACCTTTCCCGGCGTCAAAGCGCTGTCGGACGTCACGCTGACCGTCCGTCAGGGCGAGGTCCATGCCATCTGCGGCGAGAACGGCGCCGGAAAGTCCACCCTGATGAAGGTGCTCTCCGGCGTCCATCCGCACGGCACCTACGAGGGCGACATCCTCTTCGAGGGTGAGGTCTGCGAGTTCAAGGACATCCGGGCGAGCGAGCAGCGCGGCATCGTGATCATCCATCAGGAGCTGGCGCTGGTGCCGTTCCTGTCGATCGCGGAGAACATCTTCCTCGGCAACGAACACGCCTCGGGCGGGTTCATCAACTGGAACGAGACGCTCAAGCACGCCACCGAGCTGCTGCGCCGGGTGGGTCTGACCGACCACCCGGAGACCCGGATCGCCGACATCGGCGTGGGCAAGCAGCAGCTGGTGGAGATCGCCAAGGCGCTGTCGAAGAAGGTGAAGCTGCTCATCCTCGATGAGCCGACCGCGGCTCTGAACGACGAGGACAGCGGTAAACTCCTCGATCTCATCCTGGAGTTGAAGAATCAGGGCATCACCTCGATCATCATCTCCCACAAGCTGAACGAGATCCGCCGGGTCGCCGACTCGGTGACGATCATCCGCGACGGGAAGTCCATCGAGACCCTCGACGTGAAGGCCCCGGAGACCACCGAGGACCGGATCATCACGGGCATGGTCGGCCGCGACCTCGACCACCGCTTCCCCGAGCGCACACCGTTCGAGGGCGAGGTGGACGCCGCTCCCGCGCTGGAGATCCGCAACTGGACGGTGCACCACCCGATCGACCAGTCGCGCAAGGTCGTCGACGACGTCTCGATCAACGTCCGTCGCGGGGAGATCGTCGGCATCGCGGGGCTGATGGGCGCCGGCCGCACCGAGCTCGCGATGAGCGTGTTCGGACGCACTTACGGCCGGCACGCGGGCGGCACGGTCTTCAAGGACGGCAAGGAGATCCGGACGAAGACCGTCGCCGAGGCGGTCAAGCACGGCATCGCGTACGTCACCGAGGACCGCAAGCACTACGGCCTCAACCTCATCGACAACGTCAACCGCAACATCTCGCTGGCCTCGCTGGACAAGGTCGCGCGGCGCGGTGTGGTGGACGAGCACGAGGAGCGGCAGGTCGCCGAGCGCTTCCGCAAGTCGATGAACATCAAGGCACCGACCGTCTTCGAGCCGGTGGGCAAGCTGTCCGGCGGCAACCAGCAGAAGGTCGTCCTCAGCAAGTGGATCTTCGCGGGTCCGGACGTGCTGATCCTGGACGAGCCGACACGCGGTATCGACGTCGGCGCCAAGTACGAGATCTACACGGTCATCGACCAACTGGCCGCCGAGGGCAAGGCGGTCGTCTTCATCTCCTCCGAGCTGCCCGAGCTGCTCGGCATGTGCGACCGCATCTACACCATGGCCGCCGGGCGGCTCACGGGCGAGGTTCCGCGGGCCGAGGCCACGCAGGAAGTGCTGATGCGCCAGATGACGAAGGACAAAGAGGTAACCCGATGAGCACGGATGTGACGGACAAGGTCCCGGCCTCGGCGCCGCCCGGCAAGAGCGGGGGATCCGCCTCCGGCGAGAACCTGCTGCAGCTGATTCTGGGCGGTCTGCGCCGCAACATGCGGCAGTACGGCATGCTCATCGCGCTCGGCCTGATCGTGGTGCTGTTCCAGGTGTGGACCGGCGGCGACCTGCTGCTGCCGCGCAACGTCTCCAACCTGGTGCTGCAGAACAGCTACATCCTGATCCTCGCGATCGGCATGATGCTGGTGATCATCGCGGGTCACATCGATCTGTCGGTGGGTTCGCTGACGGCGTTCGTGGGCGCGTTCGCGGCCGTGCTGACAGTGCAGCACGGTGTGGCGTGGCCGGTGGCACTGGTGTTGTGCCTGGTGGTGGGCGCCGTCGCCGGCTCGCTGCAGGGCTTCCTGATCGCGTATCTCGGCATACCGTCGTTCATCGTGACCCTGGCCGGCATGCTGCTGTTCCGCGGTCTGACGGAGATCTTCCTGCAGGGCCAGACCCTCGGCCCGTTCCCGAACGGTCTGCAGAAGCTCGGCAACGGCTTCCTGCCGGAGGTCGGCCCGAACACCAACTACCACAACCTCACGCTGCTGCTGGGCTTCGTCCTGCTGGCGTTCGTGGTGGGCCAGGAGGTCCGTGCCCGCAAGCGCGAGCAGGACTTCTCGCTGGACGTGCTGCCGCGCAACGCCTTCCTGCTCAAGCTCGTCGCCATCGCCGCCGCGGTCCTCGCCGTGACGATGCTGCTCGCCAGCTACCAGGGGGCCCCGATCATCCTGATCGTCCTCGGTGTGCTGGTGGTCGGCTACGGCTACGTCATGCGCAACGCGGTCTTCGGCCGGCACATCTACGCCATCGGCGGCAACCTGCCGGCGGCCAAGCTGTCCGGCGTCAAGGACAAGAAGGTCACCTTCTACGTCTTCCTCAACATGGGCGTGCTCGCGGCCCTGGCGGGTCTGGTGGTCGCAGCCCGTCTGAACGCGGCCTCTCCGAAGGCGGGCCTCAACTTCGAACTCGAGGCGATCGCCTCGTCGTTCATCGGTGGCGCGTCCATGAGCGGCGGTGTGGGTACCGTCCTCGGCGCGATCATCGGTGGTCTCGTCCTCGGCGTGCTGAACAACGGCATGAACCTCCTCAGCGTCGGCACCGACTGGCAACAGGTCATCAAGGGCCTCGCCCTGCTGGCCGCGGTCGGCTTCGACGTGTGGAACAAGCGCAAGTCAGGTTCGTGAACGACTGGGGCCCCGCCGTCCGGCGGGGCCCCATGCCCTTTACCGGACTGCGCTTTCTCCTTACGGGAGCCGCACACATGACTCCGCCCGCCCCGAAGATACAGAACGACTACGTACCGCACATGTCGGGGGAGGGGACTTCCCCATCATTCGCGAGGAGTCGCACATGGATCTGAACAGACGCACCGTCATCGCGGGCCCCGGCGGCGGGTATCGCCGCGACCACCCTCGGGAGGCGGAAAGCCGGTGAAGTCGCTCTTCGGCAAGCTCGCCGACGGCACGAAGATCCACAGCTGGGCCCTGGAGAACGGCAAAACCCGCCTGAAGGTCCTCTCCTGGGGCGGCATCGTCCAGTCACTGGAGATCCCCGACCGGCACGGCCGCTACACCAACGTCTCCCTCGGCTTCGACAACATCGAGGACTACGTCGCCAAGACGCCGTACTTCGGCGCGCTGATCGGCCGCTACGGAAACCGCATAGCCAAGGGCCAGTTCACCCTGGACGGCAAGAGCTACCAGCTGTCCGTGAACGACGGCGTGAACAGCCTGCACGGCGGCACCAAGGGCTTCGACAAGCGCGTGTGGGACATCGAGCCCTTCACCAAGGGCTCCGACGTCGGCCTCCACCTGCACTACACGAGCGTCGACGGCGAGATGGGCTACCCGGGCACGCTCCAGGTGAAGGTGACGTACACCCTCACCAAGCACGGCGACTGGCGGATCGACTACGAGGCCACCACCGACAAGGCCACCGTCGTCAACCTGACCAGCCACGTCTACTGGAACCTGGCCGGCGAGGGCAGCGGCACGATCGAGGACCACGAGCTCACGATCGACGCCGGCCGGTACACGCCCACCGACTCGGGTCTCATCCCGACCGGCGAGCTGGCGAAGGTCTCCGGCACACCGTTCGACTTCCGCGAGACCAAGACGATCGGCCGGGACATCCGCGCCGGCCACGTCCAGCAGGTACAGGCCAAGGGCTACGACCACAACTGGGCCCTGGACAAGGGCATCACCGCCAAGCCCGAGCACGTCGCGACCCTGCGCGACCCGCGCTCCGGCCGCACTCTGAGGATCGCCACCGACCAGCCGGGACTGCAGTTCTACTCCGGCAACTTCCTCGACGGCACCCTCACCGGCACGGGCGGCCGCACCTACCGCCAGGGCGACGCCCTCTGCCTGGAGACGCAGCACTTCCCGGACTCGCCGAACCACGCGAACTTCCCGTCGACGGTGCTGCGACCGGGACAGACGTACAAGACCACGACGATCCACACCTTCGGCCGCTGACCCGGCCCGAAGAGCGGTAGCGGTAAGGGCGGCCCGTGCTTCGCGCACGGGCCGCCCTTGCGCATGCGCGGTCAGGGATTGCCGTAGTAGGCGTCGGGACCGTGCTGGCGGGGGATGGCGAGGTCGGCCTCCAGCACCTCCTGGCGCAGGGTGTCCCGGACGAGATGCACGGTCATCGGTGTCTCCTCCTCGCGTGGGTCACAGAGCCTGGGCGAGGCGGTAGTAGGCGGCGTTCCAGCGGATCTCCTTGGAGAGCTGGTTCACGGTCGTGTCCTCGTCGATGGTGAGCAGTTCGACGTCGGCCATGGCCGCGTAGTCGTTCAGGGCCTCCAGGTCGACGGCCGAGCTGAGCACGGTGTGGTGCGGGGCGCCGGCCAGCAGCCAGCTCTCGGCCGACTCGGTCAGCGAGGGGCGCGGCACCCACACGGCCCGGGCCACCGGCAGATAGGGCAGGGGTTCGCTCGCGACGACGTCGACGGTGTTGGCGGTCAGCCGGAAGCGGTCGCCCAGGTCGGACAGGCCGACGACCAGGGCGGGGCCGGGCTGTGCGTCGAAGACCAGCCGGACGGGGTCCTCGCGTCCGCCGATGGACAGGGGGTGGATCTCGCAGCGGGGGCGTCCGGCGGCCACGGTCGGGCAGACCTCCAGCATGTGCGCGCCGAGGATGCGGGGGACGCCGGGGCCGAGGTGGTAGGTGTAGTCCTCCATGAAGGTGGTGCCGCCGGGCCGTCCCTGACCCATGACCTTCATCGTGCGCAGCAGCGCGGAGGTCTTCCAGTCGCCCTCGGCGCCGAAGCCGTAGCCGTCGGCCATCAGGCGCTGGACGGCGATGCCGGGCAGCTGGCGCAGTCCGCCCAGGTCCTCGAAGTTGGTGGTGAAGGCGGTGAAGCCGCCGTCGGTGAGGAAGGCGCGCAGGCCGAGTTCGATGCGGGCCGCGTACAGCAGCGCGTCATGGCGGGGGCCGTCCGGGCGCAGGATGGGCGCCACCTCGTACAACTCGCCGTAGTCGGCGGCGAGTTCGGCCACTTCCTTGTCCGGTACGGCGTCCACGGCCTCGACCAGGTCATTGACGGCGTAGGTGTTCACGGAGAACCCGAAGCGCCGTTCCGCCTCGACCTTGTCCCCCTCGGTCACCGCGACGTCGCGCATGTTGTCGCCGAACCGCGCCAGGCGCAGGGTGCGCGCGGCCTGCCGGCCGGCCGCCGCACGGGACCAGGCGGCGACGCGCTCCACGACCCGCGGGTCGGTGGCGTGCCCGGCGACGATCTTGCGGGGGACGCCCAGGCGGGCCTCGATGTGGGCGAACTCGCGGTCGCCGTGGGCGGCCTGGTTGAGGTTCATGAAGTCCATGTCGATGCTGTGCCAGGGCAGCGACAGGTTGAACTGGGTGTGCAGATGCAGCACGGGCCGGTCCAGGACGCTGAGCCCGGCGATCCACATCTTGGCCGGGGAGAACGTGTGCATCCACACGATCAGGCCGGTGCAGGTGGCGGAGGCGTTGGCCTCCTGGCACAGTCGGCGGATCGAGTCGGCGTCGGTGAGGACCGGCTTCCACACGATCCGGGCGCGGATCTTCGGAGCGCCGTCGAGGATGTCGGCGATCCGCCGGGACTGCTCGGCGACGTGGCGCAGGGTGTCCTCGCCGTAGAGGCCCTGGCTTCCGGTGAGGAACCAGATCTCCTGCGGCTGGTATGTCTCGTCGGGGGTGCTCATGACGGTTCCTTTCACGGAGATCCGGTGCGCGGAGGTCTGGTTCACGCGGAGGTTTCGGTGCGGATGCGGCGCGGGCGGTGCAGGACGTCGTTGGCGCCGCGGCCGAAGTAGTCGTGGAGGATGCGGTATTCGGCGTACAGGCGGTCGTAGGCGGCGGCACGGTCCGACAGGGTGCCGAAGTCGACGCCTACGACGCAGGGTTCGGGGTTCATCCGCCGACCGCCCTTCCGGAGTGTTCGATATATCGATCGCCGTTCGGAAAGCGTGACGCGGCGAAGGGCCCGACATCTCCATGCTGTCCGGGGCGACGATCTGCGGACATGGGCCGTCAGGGCCTTGGGAAAGGGTCGAACGGCGGTGATCCGTCAGCCACTTGGACTCGGCCCGGCACTCACACCGTTTTCACATCCGTTGAACGACGCCACCCCCGTATCCGTATCCATGGGCGGCCCGTGCTCCCCCGCACGGGCCGCCTAAACGCGACGGGCCCCGCCGCCCCCACCGGGCCCGCCCCATACGGAGGTTCCATGGCCGACAACGTCACCTCGCTGTTCCGCAGCACAGCGGCCCACAGTCCGTCCATGGCTGCGCTGGCGCGGGAGGGCGGCGACGGGGCCGGCCCGATCGACTTCTGTATCCCCTGCAATCCCTACTTCCCCACCCCGGCGATGTTCGACGACATGTCGGCCCGGCTGCGCGACATCATCACGTACTACCCGAGCAGCGCCGACACGATCACCTCCGAGCTGTGCAGCCTCCTCCAGCTGCCGCCGCAGTGCGTCGCGATGGGCAACGGGTCGACCGAACTGATCACCTGGATCGACCACTTGCTGGTCCGCGAGTCCCTCGCCATCCCCGTCCCCACCTTCGGCCGCTGGACCGACCAGCCGATGGAGACCGGCAAGCGGGTCGACATGTTCCCGCTGCAGGAGTCCAGCGGCTTCGCTCTGGACCTCGCGCAGTACGCCGAGTTCATCCGCAAGCGCGGCACCCGGGTCGCGGTGATCTGCAACCCGAACAACCCCGACGGCGGCTTCCTGCACAAGCACGCGCTGGTGCAGTTCATGGACGCGATGGCCGATCTGGACCTGGTCGTGATCGACGAGTCGTTCCTGGAGTTCGCCGACGCGGAGGCCGAGCCGAGCGTCGTGCAGGAGGCGATGATCCGGCCCAACGTGGTCGTGCTGCGCAGCCTCGGCAAGAACTTCGGCCTGCACGGCATTCGCTTCGGCTACCTGGTCGCCAACCCGTCCCTCGCGGGCCGAATACGCTCGATGCTCCCGAAGTGGAACCTCAACTCCTTCGCGGAGCACGTGGTGTTCATGCTCAAGGAGCACGGCGCCGAGTACGCGCAGAGCCTCCAGCAGGTGCGCCGCGACCGTCTCGACATGGCGAGCCATCTCGCCGCGCTGCCCGGCCTGACGGTCTACCCGTCCCAGGGCAACTTCCTCTTCGTACGCCTCCCCGTGGGCGCCGAAGGCACCGTGGTCCGGGACCGGATGCTCACCGAGCACCGCATCCTGGTCCGCGAGTGCGGCAACAAGATCGGTTCGTCCAGCCGCTTCCTGAGGCTCGTGGTGCGCCCCCAGACGGACGTGCGTCGCCTGGTGTCCGGCATGGAACAGGTGCTCTACGGGACCAGGAGGGGAGCCGCCGTGCCCGAGCTGGGCGCCGGGACCAGCTACAGCTCGGGTACGGCGGCCGTGGACCGGCTGGTCAGTGAGACCAACGGGGCGGGACTGCCGCTGGCCGCGCAGGCCGTGGGCGGGATGGGCGGGATGCCCATGCCGATGCCCGCGGCGGCTCAGGCGGTGCCGATGCCGGTGCCCGCTCAGATGCCGGCACCCCTGCAGATGCCTGCGCCGATGCCGGCGGCCGCGCAGATGCCGATGCAACAACCCATGCAGCAGCCGGTACCGCAGCCCGTGCCTCAGCCCGTGCCCGCGCAGATGCCGGCACCTGCCCAGGCGCCGATGGCTCCGGCCGCCGCGGCGACCGGGCCCACGCCGCCTGGGGTCCCTGCTCGTGGGGGGCTTACGGCTGCGCAGGTGCGGGGGACTACCGGGCCCGGGTTGACTCCGGCGCCGGCGACCGGGTGGCCGAATGCGCAGAGTTGGCCCAATGCGGCGGGGATGGGACAAGCCGGGTAGTCGCCGGGGTTCTGTGCGCGGCCGGGTGCGGGTGTGTGTGGCTGGTCGCGCGGCGTTCATCAGTGAGGCTCCCAGGGGTGGGTCCAGCGGCCAGGAAACCGGCCCCTGGGCCGCCCTTTTCACCGCCTCGCGCCCGCGCCGCTCCAGGACCACGCGGTCGATGCCCCGGACGAGCCCACTGTCGGCCTAGTACGCCACGGGCCAACCGGTGCTCCAGCTCAACAGGTTGATGCCGAGCTTGGGTGTGCCGTTGTCGTTGCCGTCGTAGTAGTGGTAGACGATCAGGTCGCCGTCGGAGTCGTTCATGATGGACTGGCCGCCGGGGCCGATGACGCTGCCGTGGGACTCCAGGACCGGGGTGCCGCCGTTGCTCAGCATGGCGACGCCGCTCTTGTCGTAGTACGGGCCCGTGACAGCGGTGGCCCGGCCGACCTTGACCTTGTACGTCGAGCTGGTGCCCTGGCAGCAGACGTCGTAGGAGGCGAAGAGGTAGTAGTAGCCGCCTCGTTTGACGATGTACGGCGCCTCGATCGCCTTGGTCCCGGTGGGGCGGGACGCGAGGGAGTACCGGGTGGTGTTGGACGAGAGCTGTTTTCCGGTGCTCGGGTCGATCTGGATCATCTTGATGCCGGTCCACCAACTCCCGAAGGACAGCCACCACTTGCCGTCGTCGTCGACGAAGAGGTTCGGGTCGATGGCGTTGTAGTCGCTGGCCGTGGTGGAGGTGTAGACGACGCCGTAGTCGGTCCAGGAGCCGGGCAGCCCGGTCGACGAACCGGCGACTCCGATGGCCGACTTGTTGGAGCCGAAGGTCGAAACGGCGTAGTACATCAGGTACTTGCCGTCGTGGTACGAGATGTCCGGCGCCCAGGCCTCGGTGGCGTACGTCGACCACCAGCCCGGCTTGGTCGAGAAGGCGTCGCTGCCGGCCGTGAACGCGATCCGGTCGGTGGAGGTCCTGTACCCCAGGCCGCCGCCCGTGGAGTAGAGCAGGTAGCGGCCCGAGGAGGTGCGGATCATCGTCGGGTCGTGGACGACGGTGTCGCCGGTGACCGTGCCGGGGTTGGGGTACGCCGATGCCGTGCTCGGCAGCAGGGCCAGCAGAACGGCGGCGGGGACGGCGAGGAACGTACGGGAGGTGCGGCTCACGTGGGGGTCCTCCTTGACTGGAAGGCGTTCGGAATACTGAACGCCGATCGTCAATGCGAACGCGACCGTAGAATCGAACCCTTTGCGCGTCAATGGTCCGCGCAGTCCCTACCGTGGCTTGCGTGCGGTGAAGCGGAAGTGGCGTTCATCGGGGCCCAGGATCGCCTGTTCATGCGTGTGTACCGACTCCTGCGCCCCGGCGGCGTGTTCGTGGGCGTCGGCGCATCACCGCACTACAGAGCACCGCACCTTCTGTCACGAACCCTGTCCTGCAAGAAACTTGACGTTCCGTCACTTTGCCCAACTGACAGCTCATCAACAGAATCCCCTCCTACGGTGCCGTGTCCATGACAGACACCCCCAGGGCTGACAGCCCACAAGAAGGAACCTCCATCGGACGCCGTACCGTGCTGATCGCCACGGGCGCCACGGCGGCAGGGCTCGCCGTGGCCGCCGCGGCCCCGTCGGCTCCCGCCGCCGTGAACACGGCCGACACCACGCCCGTCGCCGCAGCGGCCGTCTGCAGCCTCACCGAGGAGATGACCGAAGGCCCCTACTACCTGGACGGAGCGCTCGTCCGCTCCGACATCACCGAAGGCAAGGCAGGCATCCCGCTCAAGCTCGCCCTCACCGTCGTCAACTCCGCCTGCACCGTCATTCCCAACGCGCTGGTGGAGATCTGGCACGCCGACGCCCTCGGCGAGTACTCCGGCTACGTCGGCAACAACGGCCACAACGAGACCGACGACGGCACCTTCCTGCGCGGCGGTGTGCTGACGAACTCCTCCGGCGTCGCCAACATCA
Source organism: Streptomyces sp. NPDC001617 (assembly GCF_053596855.1). Taxonomy (NCBI): domain Bacteria; kingdom Bacillati; phylum Actinomycetota; class Actinomycetes; order Kitasatosporales; family Streptomycetaceae; genus Streptomyces; species Streptomyces sp. NPDC001617. Next base: position 15,060 of record NZ_JBSFHA010000044.1, on the reverse strand, counting down.
CCACGATCTACCCCGGTTGGTACCGCGGCCGCTGCATCCACATCCACGTCAAGGTGCACACCGGCGTCACGCTGACCTCCGACGGCTCGTTCACCGGCGGCACCGAACTCCACACCGGACAGCTCTTCTTCGACGAGTCCATCACGACCAGGGTCGCCGCGGTCTCTCCGTACTCGACCAACACGGTCACCCGCACCACGCTCTCCCAGGACTCCATCTACGACGGCGGAGGCGCCGCCTCCGGCCTGCTGACCCTCACCGCCCTGGGCAGTTCGACCTCGTCGGGCTACACCGGCACCCTCACGCTCGGCGTCGCCCAGAGCTGAGCTTGTGACGAACAGGGGTGGCCCGGACCACGGACCACCCCTGTTCCCCGCGTCAGGAGCCCGGGCACTCCTTCCACGCCAGGTGGTACACCGTGCTGATGTCCCCGTCGGTCGAGTCCATCGTCATGAAGCTGACCTTGCCCGGATTCGCGGTCCCGGCGTTCACTCTCAGCTCTGTGTTGATGTTGAAGTTGCGCTGAACTCCGCAGGGCGCCCAGACCAGTTGGGCCCAGTCGGTGGAGTCGGTCGCCTGCCAGTCGTCGTTGTACGAGCCGTTGAACGGGTGGGTCTTGGGCACCGTGGTCGAGGAGCCCTGGAAGTAGTACGAGGCCTTCTGCGTGGCGCTCGCCCCCGGCTGGAGGGAGAGGAAGCCCCGGTAGTCGGCGCTGGCGATGGCGTAGGTGAAGCCCTGCGGGACGTGCACGATCAGGTTGAGCTGGCAGTTCTTGCGGAAGGCCGTGGGGTCTGAGTTGCCGCCGGCCTGGGCGAGGTACTGGCTGTAGGTGACCGTGAAGGCCGTGTTGTCGGGGGAGACGGCGACGGCCGCCGTGCCCTGGGGGCAGCCGGAGCCGTTCACCGTCGCCACATCGATGACGATCTTGTCCGGGGGCGGGTTGTCGAACACGGGGGACGAGGCCTGTGCGGGCAGCGCGGTGGTGAGCAGAGCGGCTACGGCGCCGCCCAGCAGGTATCCACCAGTCATGGTTTCTCCGGTTCTGTGAGTGGGGGGTGGCACGCCCCGGCCCACAGAGACCCACAGAGTCCCGCTGAGAACCCTTTGGAGAAACAGTGAGGTTTCTGTGAAGACCGAAGGCGATCCGCATCGTAGGGAGACGCACAGACCACGGTCAGGGCGAACTCAAGCCATTCACAGTTGTGGATTTCACATGGCGGACCCGTGTCGGAACTCTGTTGAAATAGACGGCCGTTGAGGGTTCCGTCCCCAGGTCATTCACAGTCGCACATCAATGGTTTCCTCAGATACACCCCTAGCGTCCCTGCCCATGACGGGAAACAACGAGCACAACGAGCAACTCGACAACACCGACACCCAGCCCGCCCGGCACCGCCGGGACAAGGGCATCCAGCGTCGTCGCGTTCTCATCGGCGGCGGCACCGCAGCCGTGGTGGGCGGTCTCGCGTACGCCGGCCTCGCCTCGGCCGACACGGTCTCCTCGACCACCGGGACGACGACCGACGCGGCGACGGCGTCCGCGGAGGCCTCCGCCTCCAGCGGCGTGTGCACCCTGACCGCCGAGGTCACCGAGGGTCCGTACTCACTGACGGGCGCCCTGGTCCGCGAGGACATCAGGGAGGACAAGGAGGGCGTGGAGGTCCAGTACACCTTCACCGTCGTCGACCAGGACAACGACTGCGCGCCGCTCGCCGACGCGCTCGTCGAGATCTGGCACTGCGACTCGCTCGGCGAGTACTCAGGCTTCGTCGGCGGCAACGGCCACACCGAGACCGACGACGGCACGTTCCTGCGCGGCGGTCAGATGACCGACGAGAACGGTCAGGTCAGCCTGATCTCGATCTGGCCGGGCCACTACGTCTCGCGCGCGGTGCACGTCCATATGCGGGTGCACACGGATGTGACACTCACCGACGACTCGTACACCGGCGGCTCGATCATCCACACCGGCCAGCTGTTCTTCGACCCGGACATCAACGAGGAGATCCAGGCGATCTCGCCGTACTCGGACAACACCACGACCGAGACGTCCCTCTCCGACGACACCATCTACGACGACGGAGGCGCCTCCTCCGGCCTGCTGACCCTGACCGCGCTCGGTTCGAGCGTGTCCGACGGCTACACGGCCACCCTCACGGTCGGCGTCAAATCCAGCTGATCAGACGCCGACGGGCTGCCGCTCCTCGGCGGACTCGGCCTCCGCGGCCCGCTCCTGACGGTGGGCGCGGATCGAGAACGCGAGGGCGGCGGCCCACAGGGCGTAGAGGAGGACGTAGACGGATGTGCCGACCGTGCCGGAGACGTCGAACCAGTCGCCGAGCAGCGTGCGGACGTTGAGCAGGACGATGAGTCCGCCGACCGTCGAGCCCAGGATGCGCGGGGCGACGAAGCGGGCCAGCCAGGCGGCGACCGGGGCGATCGCCATGCCGCCGACGAGGAACGCGAGCACCCACGACCAGTTCACCCCGTTCGAGCCCAGCGAGAAGAGGAACCCCAGGCTGGCGGCGACCGCGACCAGCGCCTTACTGGCATCGACGGAACCCACCACCTTGCGCGGCTCCAGCCGGCCGCTGGCCAGCAGCGCCGGGGTTCCGATCAGACCCCAGCCGCCCCCGCCGGTGGCCCCGAGGAACCCGGCGACCAGCCCGACCGGCACGAGGAACCGCTTGCCGAGCGGCCGGCCCAGCTGCCCCCTGGGCACACCGCGCACAGTGAAGCGGCAGGTGACGTAGAGGCCCAGGGTGAGCAGAATCACCGCCATCACCGGTTCGGCGAGCGCGGTCGAGATGGTGGACAGCAGGGTCGCCCCGACGAAGGCGCCCACCGCGCCCGGGGCACCGATCCGGACCACCACCTTCCAGTCGACGTTCCCGAAGCGGGCGTGCGAGACGCCGGACACCAGGCCGGTGCCGATCTGCGCGAAGTGGACGATGGCCGAGGCGGCGGCCGGGGTCGTCCCCATGGCCAGCAGCAGCGCGGTCGAGATCACCCCGTGCGCCATGCCGAGGCTGCCGTCCACGAGCTGGGCGCCCAGACCCGCGAGGGCGAGCAGGATCAGCGTGCGCATGTGGGATCCCGTCCGTGTTTCCGTTTGCCGAGTTTTCCCACCGGTGAGGTAGGGATGAACGGGAGGGGACGCTAGGGGGTCAACCTGAGGAGAGCCTTAGACGGGGATGAGGACGGCACACATCGGCGGGGCGAGGACGCTCACGGCAAGGACCGGTTACGGGTTCTCCCAGGCCGCCGGTTCCGCCGCCAGCTCCCTCACCGGTTCCGGCAGGGCGTTCGCCGCGATGTCGGCGATGGTGACGCCCTCCAGGATGCGGCGGACGTTGGCGCGCAGGGCGATCCACAGGGGGAGGAGGGGCTGGGCGGAGCCGGTGTACTCAAGGCCCGTGGGGCGCTCGCCGCGTACGGACACGATCGGGCCGTCGACCGCGCGGATGACGTCGGCGACCGTGATCTTCTCCGCCTCGCGCGCCAGCCGGTAACCGCCCCCTCCCCCGCGCCGGCTGTCGAGGATGCCGCCACGCCGCAGATCGCCGAGGATGCCCTCCAGGAACTTGTGCGGGATCTCCTGCGTCGCGGCGATGGCCTCCGCCTTCACCGGCCCGCCGTCCTGCCGAACGGCCACCTCGAGAACCGCCCGTACCGCGTAATCCGCCCGTGCCGAGATCCTCATAACACCATTGTGGCGGGTACTGCTGTACAAAATGACCTCGCACGCACCGCCGACCGACCCGGCCCGACGGGAGGCCTCCATGGGGCTCAGCAGACGTACCTTCAGCGCTCTCGCCGGGACCACCGCGCTGGGGCTGGCGCTCGGCGGCAGCGGGGCCGCGACCTGCGCCTACGCCAGCCCGACCGCCCCGACGGGACCCGCGCCCGCGCCGCCTCGCGCGGACCGGCGGCGGCACACGATCGGCTTCGACCGCTACTCGCTCGTCGTCGACGGCAGGCGGCTGGTGGTCTGGTCGGGCGAGATGCACCCCTTCCGGCTGCCCAGCCCGTCCCTGTGGCGGGACGTCCTGCAGAAGATGCGCGCCCACGGCTACAACGCCGTCAGCATCTACGTGTCCTGGAACTACCACTCCCCCGCCCCGGGGGCCTACGACTTCACCGGCATCCGGGACCTGGATCTCTTCCTGCGTACGGCCGCCGAAACCGGTCTCTACGTAATCCTCCGCCCCGGCCCCTACATCAACGCCGAGATCGACGGCGGCGGCTACCCCGGCTGGCTGACGGCGACGAAGGGCTCGGCGCGCACCTCCGACCCGACCTATCTGTCGTACGTCGACGAGTGGCTGACACAGGTGAACGCCATCGCCGCCCGGCATCTCCACACCGACGGCGGCGGCACCGTCCTGCTCTACCAGATCGAGAACGAGTACGACGCCCATGTCGCCGAGGCGACGGGGCGGGACTACATGTCCCACCTGTACAGGAAGGTGCGGGCCGACGGCATCGACGTACCGCTCTTCCACAACGACAAGGGCAGGAACGGGTACTGGACGCCGGGGTCGTTCGACACCGGTGGGGAGAACGGGGGTTGGCTGTACGGGTTCGACGGATATCCCTCGCCGACCCAGACCCCGCCCGACTGGGGGCACTTCGGAGTGGGCGGGCCGAAGGGCGGGGCCACGGCGAGTCCACTGACGCCCGGGTGCGTGCCCGAGTTCGGGGGCGGGTGGTTCGATCCCTGGGGCGGGGTCTGGTTCGACAGGAAGGGGTACGCGGAGTCGCGACGGCAGCGCGACGCGGCGTACGAGCGGCGCTTCTACCTCACCAACCTCGCCAACGGCATCACCGTGCACAGCGTCTACATGACCTTCGGCGGCACCTCCTGGGGCTGGCTGCCCGCGCCGGTCGTCTACACCTCGTACGACTACGGGGCCGCCATCGACGAGGGCCGGCAGCCCACCGACAAGCTCGTCCCGATGCACCAGCTCGGCCATCTCCTGCACCATGTACCGGACTTCGCCAAGCTGGACCGCGCGACGGACGTCTCGGCGGCGGGCCTGAAGGTGTATCACCTCAAGAACCCGGACACCGGCGCCGATGTGTACGTGGTCCGCAACGACGGTACGCGGACGGTCACTTCGACCGTCCCGGGCCTCGGCGGCCTCGATGTCACCGTCCCGCCGAAGGACGCCCGGCTGCTCGCCGCCGGCCTCCGGCTGGGCAGGCGCAGGGTCCGTTGCTCCAACGCCCAGCCGATGCTGGCCCTCACCGCCGGCCGCCAGGAGATCGCCGTGCTCACCGGGCGTCCGGGCGAGGCGACGGTGACCGTGCTGGAGTGCCCGGTGCGGCCGACGGTGAAGGTGCTGGAGGGTGGCGCCGCCCATACGTACCAGGACGGGCTGCTGCGGATCGAGGCCCACCTGGACGGACTGACCCGGGTACTGGTGTCGGGCGGCGGCACCGGCACCCCGCTGCTCCTGCTCCTCGCCGACGATCCGACCTCGCTACGGCTGTTCCCCCGCGACACCCCGTCCGGGCCGGTGCTGGTGTACGGGCCCGCGCTGGTGCGGACCGCGGAGGTGAACGGGAAGGCCGTGTCGCTCACCGGGGACACCGTCCAGGCGGCGGAACTGGAGGTGTGGGGGCCGCGCGGGATGAGTGAACTCGCCTGGAACGGCGAGGACTTGACGGCGAGGACCACCCCTTCCGGAAGCCTGCGGGCGACCCGATCCCTCCCCGGCGTCGGAAAGGTCGCGCTGCCCGCCCTGCGCGACGGCTGGCGGCGCAGGACCGAGAACCCCGAGTCGGCCACCGGCCACGACGACTCCGCCTGGAAGGCCGCCGACAAGTCGACCTCGTACAGCACCACCCCCGTCCCCGACGGACAGCCCGTCCTCTTCGCCGACGACTACGGCTTCCACTACGGCGACGTCTGGTACCGGGGGCACTTCACCGACGCACGTGGCGCACGGACCGTGTCCCTCGCCTACAGCACGGGCACGCAGGGACTGCTGATGGCCTGGCTGGACGGGCGTCCGCTGGGCTCGCACCGGATGCCGGTGCCGGACAACAGCACGGTGCGGCAAGGGAGTTGGACGGCGACGGCGGAGTTCGCGGTGCCGGAGGCGGTGCGGACGGACGGCTCGCATGTGCTGTCCGTGCTCGTCCGCCGGATGCAGCACGACCAGGACGGCAAGGCGCAGAACACGCACAAGACGGCCCGCGGACTGACGGCGGTGACCTTCGACGGGGCCGCTCCGAAGGTGAGTTGGCGGATCCAGGGCGAGAAGGCGGCGGACCCGGTGCGCGGGCCGCAGAACACCGGCGGGCTGTACGGGGAGCGGCACGGCTGGCATCTGCCGGGGTTCGCCGACGGGGGCTGGGCGAGCGCCGAACTGCCGCGTGCCGACCGTGGGCAGGGTGTGACCTGGTACCGGACGAGTTTCAAGCTGGCCGTCGACTCCGGCATCGACGCTTCGATCGGGCTGGTCCTCGACGACGACCCGGGCCGTGCCTACCGCGTCCAGATCTTCCTCAACGGCTGGAACATGGGCCAGTACATCAACGACGTGGGTCCCCAGCACACGTTCGTCCTCCCCAACGGGGTGCTGCGCACACGTGGCTCCAACACACTCGCGCTGGCGGTCCTGTCCGACGGGACCACGGCGTCGGGGCCTTCGGAGGTGCGGCTGACGTTGTTGGGGGCGGCGGCGGGCGGGGTCCCGGTGACCGCGGTGTGACCATATGGAGCCGTCCCCGTGCATTGCCTTATCCGGTCGGCCGTCCTGGCCGTGCAGCAGCACCGAGCCGTCGCTGTCCCGGCCGGAGAGCCAGGGGAGGCCGTCGGGGCCGACCGTGACGCCGGTGAGGGTGGTGGGACGGCGCGGCCTGGACCGAGCTGACCGCACCCGGCGGCATCCGCCCCGCCGTCACCGGCCTGCTTCCCGTCGCCACCGACGACATCTGGCTCACCGGCTACGACTACGGGGTCGGCGGCCCGCCCGGCAAACCCCCGGGCATCACCCTCAAGCACTGGGACGGCACCGCCTGGAGCAGCGTCGCCGCCCCCTTCACCGCCGGCCTGCTGAGCGGCATCGTCGACGACGGCCAGGGCGCTCCCGACCGCATCGCCGGCTGGGACTTCTGGGACCAGACCCGCGCGCACTACCTCCGCTGGAACGGCATCGGCTGGATCAGCGAGCGCGGTCCGGTCTCGTCGACTCCGGTGGTTCCTCTGGGACTTGCGTCCGTACCCGGCGCGGGCGGCTACTGGTCCGTCGGTACGACGTCCTCCTCGCCGTATCCGCCCGCGACGGTGCACATCGAGCAGTGAACGGGCCTACGCCAGCCGGATCACGTTCCACGACAGCGGTTCGAGTACGGCCGTGAGGGTGCCGTCCTCCACCGACGTGCCCTCGACGGCGTGCGGGGCCACCCGCTCCGGGTCGTCGAGGGTGTTGCGGGCGTCCGGGTCGGCATCCGCGAGGGCGCTGTGCTCGACGACGTGCGTCAAGTCCAGCCCGCTGAGGGCGACTTCGAGCGGCAGCGCGTCCGTGCGGCTGCGGTTGACGGCGAAGACGGTGACGGTGCCGTCCTCGGCGCGGACCGCGGTGGCGTGCAGCAGATCGGTCTCGCCGTACTTCTTCGTCTCGTACGTCGGCGAGTCCACGCGGACGTCGAGGACCTGGCCGCGGCCGTACCGCGCGGCCTGGGCGAAGGGGAAGAAGGTCGTCTGGCGCCAGGCCGCGCCGCCGGGCTCGGTCATGATCGGGGCGATGACGTTGACCAGCTGGGCGAGGCAGGCGACGGTGACGCGGTCGGCGTGCCGCAGCAGGGCTATGAGGAGCGAGCCGAAGACGACGGCGTCGGTGACGCTGTAGTTGTCCTCCAGCAGGCGGGGGGCCTCCGCCCAGTCCCGCGCGCCGGAGTTCTCGATCGCGTGCCACTCCGAGATGTACCAGACGTTCCACTCGTCGAAGGAGAGGTTGATCTTCTTCTTGGACTTCAGCCTGGCGCCCACGTGATCACAGGTGGCGATCACGTTCTCGATGAAGGACTCCATGTCGACGGCGGAGGCCAGGAAGGAGTCGACGTCGCCGTCCTCGGGCTGGTAGTAGGCGTGCAGGGAGATGTAGTCCACGAGGTCGTACGTCTCCGCCAGGACCGTCGCCTCCCACTCGGCGAAGGTCGGCATGGACTGGCTGGAGGAGCCGCAGGCGACGAGTTCGACCTTCGGGTCGATCTGGCGCATCGCGCGGGCGGTCTCGGCGGCGATCCGGCCGTACTCCTGGGCGGTCTTGTGGCCGGTCTGCCAGGGGCCGTCCATCTCGTTGCCCAGGCACCAGACGTTGATGCCGAAGGGGTCCTTGTCGCCGTGCGCGGCACGGAGGTCGGACAGGGCCGTGCCGGCGGGGTGGTTGGCGTACTCCTGGAGTTCGAGGGCCTCGGCGACGCCCCGGGTGCCGAGATTGAGGGCCATCATGGGCTCGGCCTGGGGGCCGATCTTCTTCAGGAAGGCGATGTACTCGGAGAGACCGAAGCGGTTGGTCTCGGTGGAGCGCCAGGCGAGGTCGAGGCGGCGGGGGCGGTCCTCGACGGGGCCGACGGAGTCCTCCCACTTGTAGCCGGAGACGAAGTTGCCGCCGGGGTAGCGGATGGCGGTGACGCCGAGTTCGCGGACGAGATCCAGGACGTCCTGGCGCAGGCCCTTGTCGTCGGCGGTGGGATGGTCCGGTTCGAAGATGCCGGTGTAGACACAGCGGCCGAGGTGTTCGACGAAGGATCCGAAGAGACGTGGGTTGACCTGACCGACGGTGAAGGCGGGGTCGAGGGTGAAGCGGGCGGTGGTCTTGCTCATGGGGTCCTCTCGGATACAGGTGTTACCTGAGAACAGGCCAGCCATCACGCGTGAAATCCAACCTGTTCAGTCCTAGCTTCGGCGTGCCGTTGTCCTCACCGTCGTAGTAGTGGTACGCCAGCCAGTCCTGGCCTCGGTCACGGAAGACCGATTCTCCACCTGGGCCTATGTATCTGCCGTGGCCGGCCAGCAGCAGGTCGCCGCCGCCCTCCAGCAGGGGCTGGCCCGCGCTGTCGACGTACGGGCCCGTCACCGATGTGGAGCGGCCGACCCTGATCTTGTAGGTGGAGTTCACGCCCTGACAGCAGGCGTCGTACGAGGCGAAGAGGTAGTAGTAGTGGCCGTGCTTGACCACATACGGCCCCTCGACGGCGTACGGCGCGTCCGGGCGGGTCGCCAGGTGGGCCACCGTCGCTCCGGGGATCGCCTTGCCGGTCCTCGGGTTCAGCTGGACCATGCGGATGCCCGTCCAGTACGAGCCGAAGGCCATCCACAGTCGGCCGTCGGCGCGGACGATCGCCGGGTCGATGGCGTTCCAGGTGTCCGTGGCCTGGGAGGTGAACGCCGTGCCGTGGTCGGTCCAGGTGCCGGGGAGGCCGGAGCGGGAGGTCGCCACGCCGATGGCGGAGTGGTTGGTACCCCAGGACGAGACGGCGTAGTAAAGCCAGTAGCGGCCGTCGCGGTAGGAGATGTCCGGGGCCCAGGGGTCGCCGGTGGAGTTGTACTCGTACCACCAACTCGGCGGCACGGCGAAGGCGTTGCCCGCGTCGTCCCACTGGCGCAGGTCCTTCGAGAGGCGGGCGCCGATGATGCCGCCGGTCGAATAGGCCACGTAGCCACCGGACTTGAGGTGGATGACCGTGGGGTCGTGGATGATCTGCTGGCCCGTGAGGGGGAGCGGGTCGGGGTAACTCTCGGTCGCCTGCGCGACGTTGGGGAGGAAGGCCAGGAGGGCGGCGACCGCCACGGCCGTAAGCGCTCTGTGTACTCTCACTGTCCCGCCAATCCCGTGTGTGCGACACCCGCCACGATCTGGCGCTGGAAGAAGACGAACACGACGATCAGCGGCAGGGCCGCCATGAGGCCGCCGGCCATGAGCTGGGCCCACTGGATGCCGTAGGAGTTCATGACGGTCGCGATGCCGTTCGGCATGGTCATCAGGTCGGGGTTGTTCGTCACCATGTACGGCCACAGGAAGTTGTTCCACGAGGCGATGAAGGTGAAGATGCCGACCGCCGCGAGGGAGGGGCGGGAGAGGGGGAGGACGATCGTGAAGAAGACCCGCCAGCGGCCCGCGCCGTCGATGAAGGCGGCCTCCTCCAGCTCGCGCGGGATGCCCTGGAAGAACTTGTAGAGGATGTAGACCATCGCGGCCGGCGCGCACTGCGGCAGGATCATGCCCCAGTAGGTGTCGACCATGCCCATCTGCTGGACGGTGGTGAACAGGGGGACGCCGAGGACCGCCGGCGAGACCATCAGCCCGGACATCACGACGCCCATCAGGACGCCCTTGCCACGGAACTCCGTGCGGGCGAAGCCGTATCCGGCGAGTGCGCTGACCAGCAGGACGACGGTGGTGACGCAGACGGAGACGACGAGGGAGTTCAGGAACCAGTCGGTGATGTTGCCGGTCTCGAAGATGGCCTTCCAGGCCTGTGCCGTCCAGACCTTGGGCAGCCAGTGCGGCGGCACCTCCACGGCCTCGGTCTCGGACTTGAGGGAGGTGAACAGGGCCCAGAAGAAGGGGGCCAGGAAAACGACGGAGACGGCGGCGCCGACGAGGGTGAGGATGATCTGGCTGGGCGTCCAGGCCCTGCGGGGGCGGGACGTGACGCGTACCGGTACCTGCGTGGCGGTCATCGCACGCCCTCCTCACGCTTGCGCAGCAGCCACATCCGCGCCAGGGCGACGGACGCGATGACGACGAAGAAGATGACGGAGATCGCGGAGGCGTAGCCCACGCGGTAGCTGGTGAAGCCCTCTTCGAGGGTGTACTGGACGAAGGTGCGGGTCGATTGCTCGGGTCCGGGGCCGAAGTCCATCATCACCACGGCCTGGTCGAAGACCTGGAGCGAGGCCAGGATCTGCAGGGCGATGACGAGGCCGGTGATGTTGCGCAGCATCGGCAGGGTGATGTGGACCATGCGGTGCCAGGCGTTGGCACCGTCCAGCTTCGCTGCCTCGTAGAGGTGGTCGGGGATGTTCTGGAGCGCGGCCAGGTAGAGCAGGAAGCTGAAGCCGACCGTCCACCACAGGGTCTCGATGACGATGGCGAGCATGGCGTACGACTTGTCGGTGAGCCACGGGGTGTTGATCCCGAGGACGTAGTTGACCATCCCCGTACCGGGGTTGAACAGCCACTGCCACAGGTTGCCCGCGACCGTGGAGGGAAGGAGGAAGGGCGCGAAGAAGCAGAGCCGCCACAGCCATGGGCCACGTTCGATGTGGTGGGCCAGCATCGCGAGCAGGAAGGCGAGGACGGTGATGCAGGGGACGACCAGCAGCGTGAAGTACGCGCTGTGGCCGAGGGTGTCCCACATCAGGGGGTCCTTGAGGGCCTCGCGGTAGTTGTCGAGGCCGATGAAACTCTCGCCGTCGCCGGTGATGTTGGCGTCGGTGAAGCTGAGGTAGACACCGCGCAGCAGCGGCCAGATCACGAAGAGCACGAACAGGACGAGGAACGGGGCGACGAACCAACCCCCGTGCTGGAAGCCCTGCTTGCGACGGAGGGTGGCGCTTGCGGCGGCGGTCCTCGTGCGGGCCGGCGCGAGGACGGTCTCGGCACTGGTCGTCATGCGGTCGCACCTCCCTGCGCGGCGGTCTTGCCGTCCATCGGGTTCTTCATCGTGAGCAGCTTGCCGAGTTCGCTCTTCATCCGGCGGGCCACCACGTCGGGCTTGGCGGAGCCCAGCGTCGAGGAGACGACGATCGGGCCGACCCGCTGGGCGAGGATGCCGGTGGAGCCCGCGAACCACACCTTCGGCTCGTTGGCCTGGTGGTCGATGGCGGACGCGTACTCGTTCTGCGGGTAGAGCCTCTTGTACGCGGGTGTCGAGAGCGTCGGCGTGTACGCGGGGATGTGGCCGCCGGCCGCCCACTGCGTGGCGTGGGTGACGACATGGGCGGCGAGCCGGTGGGCCGCCTCGTTGGTGGCGCCGCCGCGGTCGGACTGGTGCGGCAGGACGAAGGTGTGCGACTCGGCGTGGGTGGCCTGCGTGCCGAACACGGGCGGCAGCGGGATCGCGCCGTACTCGAGCTTGGCGGAGTTGTAGACCGGCACCGACCAGTTGCCCTCCCAGGCGAAGGGGGAGCCGTTGAGGAACTGCTCGGAGCCGACGGAGCCCTTGGTCGGGTCGGCGTACCCGTCGGTGACGTGCCGGCGCAGGAACTCCAGGACCCGGGTGGCCTTGTCGGTGTCGAAGGTGACCTCGGTCCGGGCGTCGTTGAACCAGGTGCCGCCGAGCTGGGTGTAGAAGGCGACGAAGAACCACCACTGGAAGTTCTGGTCGTTGATCCACAGTCCGATGGTCTGCAGGTCCTTCTTGGTGGCCTTCTTGGCCTCCTTGAGCACGCCGAACCAGTCGTCGGTGGACGTGATCGGCACGATCCGGTCGTCGGCGCCGAGCAGGCCCGCCTTCTTCAGCACGTCCTTGCGGTAGAAGCAGAGCTGGACGTGGACGTCGAGCGGGAGGGCGTAGAGCTTGCCGTCGATGACCCCGCGCTGCCACAGCTTGGGGTTGTAGTCCTGTTCCCGCAGCCCGTACCGGGCGAGCAGGTCGACGTCCCAGGCGTCGAGGAGGCGGCCCGGCGCGAAGCCGGTGACCCGGCCCATGTGCATCACACCGAGGTCGGGCGCGCGGTTGCCGGCGGCGGCCATGGCGAGCTTGGTGTAGAAGGGGTTGCCCCACTGGAGGGTGGAGTCCTTCACGGCGATGTCGGGGTGGGCCTTACGGAAGGCGTCCAGCATCGCGATCATGTTGTAGCCGTCGCCGCCACTGAACAGGTTCCAGTAGCGCACGCGGGTGTGTGCGGTGGAGGCGAGTGCGTCGGCGCCGGTGCCGAGCGCGGCGAAGCCGAAGCTGCCGGCGATCGCCAGACCGCCCGCGGCGGCCAGAAGTTGCCTGCGGTTCAGGTCAGGTCGTCCCATGCCCTGCCCTATCTCTCCAGGAAGCCAATGTTCGAGATATCGAAATACGCTCGTAACTTCGAACGAGACCGTAGATAGGAAGCGCTTGCTGGTCAATGGGCTGGGCGGGACTTTCCAGCCACAGGCGATCGTTACGGGTTGAACGACCGGTACGACGGCGTAGTCTCGAACGGCCTGCTGTGCGGCTGCGAGAGGGGGAGGTATGCGGCTACGGCTGCGACGCTCGCGACGAGCCTCCGGGATGCGGGAGCTCACCGAGGGCCTGGCCGCCGCGGTGCGGGCGAGACCGGGCCGGCCGGCCGATGCGGAGGAGCTGTGCCGGGCGCTGTGCGCGGAGATGAGCGTCCGGCGCGGTGGGCGGCCGGTGGAGCTGCGGTTCGAGCGGTTCCCGGACGAGATCGAGGTGACCGGGCTCTGGGTCGGTTTCCAGGACTTCGACCTGGTCATCGTCGAGGAGCGGGCCGAGGGGATGCAGCAACTGGTCATACTGGGGCACGAGTTGTGGCATCTGCACGCCGGGCACAGCCATCACCACCTGGCGGGGGCGGCGCTGGCCGACCGGCGGGAGTGGGCGGACGCGGCGCTCTCCGTCGCGGCCCGTGACGGCTCGCGCGCGGACGACGAGGCGGAGGCGGACGACTTCGGGCACCGGCTCGCGGCGGAGCTCAGGCCCCTGCTGTCGGGGCGGGACACCGAGGCCCCGCTGGACCCCCTCCGGCGGTCGCTGGGCTACCGGGGCCGCGGGGGAACGGGCCGATGAGCTCCGCCCTCGCCGCCCAACTGGCCTGGTCCCCGGCGGGGTTCGTGAACGAGTTCTACCCGTCCTTCTGGTGGATCCCGGCGGGCGTCCTGACCGCGGCGCTGGCCATCAAGCTGCCGACGATCGTGCGCCTGTGGAGCGACCCGCTGCTGCGTGCCGTGGGCGGCGTACTGCTCGTCGCCTGCGCGGTGTTCGTGTTCGTGGCGCCGTCGACGATCGCCCGGGTCAACCGGATCACGGGCGTGCCGAACATCTCGGCGCCCTGGGTGTACTCACTGCTGACCGCGTTCTGCGGCTCCTGTCTGCTGCTGATCATCGCGTGGCGCAACGGCCTGAACGACCGCTCGGCGTCGACGGTGCGGGCGGTGCGGTGGGTCATCGCGGGTTCCCTGGGCGTGATAGCCGCTCTGTGGGTGCTCTTCGCCCTCGCCGACGCACCGGTGGAACGCCTGCGCGACCTCGACACGTACTACGCGAACACGCCGTACATGCGCGAGATGATCGTGCTGTACCTGCTGGCGCAGACCGTGGCCACGGTGATCACGTCGGCCCTGATCTGGAACTGGATCCGCACGGACGGCCTCGACGCCTGGCTGCGCTGGGGCCTGAAGTTCCTGGGCGCCGGGTACGCGGCCCAACTCTCCTTCTACGCGGTCAAGTTGCCGGCGGTGGTGGCGCGCTGGACCGGCCACCACCTGGACTGGCTGAGCACAGCGGTGGCCCCACCCCTGGCCTGTCTGTCGGCCCTCCTCATCGCGGTCGGCTTCATCCTCCCCCACGCCGGCCAGTACCTGCACGACCGCTGGCGCCTCCGCCTCGCCCACCACCGCCTGCGCCCCCTGTACCTGCTGATGCGTACGGCCAACGGCACCGGCGTCCCCGTACTCCTGCACGCCACACCGGAGCTGCGGCTGATCCGCCGGGAGACGTTCATCCGCGACGTCCTGCTGCCGCTGGCCCGCCACATCGACGAGGGACGGCGACAGCGGTTCTACGAGGCGGCGGTGGCCCTGGGCTTCGAGCCGACCCGGGCGAAGGCGCTCGCCGCCGCGGCGGCCGTGCAGGACGCGGTGGAGGCGCGGCGGGACCGGGCGGGAGACGACGGGGAGGCCGGACACGAGGCCGACACGACGGAACTGCTTCGGGAGATCGGGGCGGTGTCGTGCGCGCTGCGCTGGGGCGAGGACTTGGCGGCGGTGCGGAGGGTGGAGCGGGTGGGGGGCGTGGAGCGGTCGGGGGTGAAGGCCCCGGGCGTGGAGCGGTCGGGGGTGAAGGCCCCGGGCGTGGAGCGGTCGGGGGTGAAGGCCCCGGGCG